>NZ_RZPH01000668.1:0-3396 GCF_004022825.1 Mesorhizobium sp. M7A.F.Ca.CA.004.04.2.1 | reverse complement strand
TCGTTGTAGTGTGGCGCTTCAGCGCGAGGCTGCGAAGGACCGATGCCATGGGGAAGTGCGACCGCGCCTGGACTAAACCCCAAAGTTCGGATTTTGATGCCACATCTGAGTAGTTATTCCCAAGAACGCATTGCAGGAAGATTCATGGGATTCGGGGTTTTCATTCATCGCTCGGATTCGCGATACAACGATCGCCCCGCAGAGCAATACCAGTTTCCTCGCCCGTATCTGCGCCGCGTTGAAGCGTGTGTCGGCAAGTGGATTATCTACTACGAGCCCAGCAAGGTAAACGATACACGGGGCTATTACGCTGTAGCGAAAGTCCAGCAGATCATCCCCGATCCGGTAACGCCTGACATGTATCTCGCGCTGATTGAGCCCGGAAGCTACCTCGATTTCGTCAATCCTGTTCCATTTAGCGGATCTGATGGTCCCGTCGAACGAGGCCTGCTCAATGATGAGGGACGGATTTCTGGCCGCGCCCAATCTGCCGTCCGCGCACTCAGCCCAAGTGACTTCAACCGGATCATCGATCTGGGCCTGGATACGAATGAGTTGTTGCTGCCGCGCGTTGATGAGGTCGGCATATCTGCCGGCTTTCAGGATGAGCAGGCGCCATTCGAATTCGAGCAGAGTCGTGATCGCGTAAGCTACATCGGATCGCGAATCGTGCGGGACCGCATTTTTCGTCGAGTCGTCTTACGTGCCTATGACGAGCGCTGCGCGATCACAGGTCTCAAGCTGATAAATGGCGGAGGCCGAGCAGAGGTTTCTGCCGCACATATTCGACCGGTTGAGGCGGACGGGCCTGATGTCGTCAACAATGGGATCGCACTGTCCGGCACTGCGCATTGGATGTTCGACCGTGGATTGATCAGCCTGTCGGACGATTTGGAAATCCTGATCTCCAGACAGGTCAATGACTTCGACAGCGTGCAGGGCTTCATAAACAGGACGCGCCGCGCGCTTCCGCCTCGCCGACAGCTCGAACGCCCGCATCCTCATTTCTTGCAATGGCATCGCGAGCACTGTTTCAAGCAATAGGCGGTGTCTCGAAGCTGCCCCGCCTGTCCATGGGAAGGCTTTGCTTACGGGCCTCCTTTAAGCGGGAAGAGCCCCCCTCAGTCCTTCGCCCGCTCCACATAAGCGCCATCGGCCGTCATCACCACCACGCGGGTGCCCGGCGCGATGTGCGGCGGCACCAGGGTGCGCACGCCGTTGGACAGCACGGCCGGCTTGTAGGATGACGAGGCCGTCTGGCCCTTGGTCGTCGGCTCGGTTTCCACCACTTCGAAGGTGGCGCGCTGCGGCAGCACCAGGGAAATGGCAATGCCGTTGAACTGCGACACCTGCACGGCCATGCCTTCCAGCAGGTAAGGCGCCATGTCGCCGACCACGGCTTCCGACACCGCGACCTGGTCGTAGCTTTCCGGGTTCATGAAATGAAAGCCTTCGCCGTCGCGATAGAGGAAGGTATGCTCGCGCTCTTCCACATAGGCGCGCTCCACCTGTTCGGTGGTGCGGTAGCGCTCCGAAACTTTCACCCCGTCGCCGATGCGGCGCATGTCGAGCTGCGTTACAGGCGTGCCCTTGCCTGGGTGGATGTTTTCGGCAAAGAGGATCACATAAAGCTTGCCGTCCTTGTCGACGACGTTGCCTTTGCGGAGCGAACTGGCGATGACTTTCACCACGGTTTTAAATCCTGCAAGAAGAGTTGACTGGCGTTTGCCGGCTTGTGCGGCGCTGGATGGGGGCCTACCGCATCTTGGCCGCCGCCGCCAGCCCCCTTCCACCATGATCCGAGCCGCATGACCGAAGCTTCGCCCTGGTGGACGCCTGACGTTCATGCCGACCGCCGCCCGCGGCTGATGCTGCGCAACGGCATCGCCGCCAGCTTGCGCGACTGGTTCGCCGCCCATGATTTCGTCGAGGTGCAGACGGCGGCCCTGCAGATTTCGCCCGGCAACGAGGCGCATCTGGCGGCTTTCGCCACCGAAGCGGTCGGGCCGGACGGCGCAAGGGCGCCGCTCTATCTCCACACCTCGCCGGAATTCGCCTGCAAGAAGCTGCTCGCCGCCGGTGAAGTCAGGATTTTCAGCTTCGGTCCGGTCTACCGCAACCGCGAGCGCGGCGCCTTGCACCATCCCGAATTCACCATGCTCGAA
Organism: Mesorhizobium sp. M7A.F.Ca.CA.004.04.2.1; assembly: GCF_004022825.1. Lineage (NCBI taxonomy): Bacteria > Pseudomonadati > Pseudomonadota > Alphaproteobacteria > Hyphomicrobiales > Phyllobacteriaceae > Mesorhizobium > Mesorhizobium sp. M7A.F.Ca.CA.004.04.2.1. The sequence goes on along the minus strand of NZ_RZPH01000668.1, from coordinate 1,231 downwards.
TGGTATCGGGTGGGCGAAGCCTATGAGAGCCTGATGCTGGATTGCGCGGCCTTCCTGGCGCTGGCCGCTACAAGGGCAGGGGCGACTCTTTTCTCTTTCCGGGGCCGCGACTGCGATCCGTTCGCCGAGCCGGAACGGCTGACGGTGGCGGACGCCTTCACCCACTATTCCGGCATCGATCTGCTGGCCACGGTCGCCGCCGACGGGAGCACCGATCGCGACGCGCTATACGCCGCCTTGATCCGGGCCGGCATGCGTACCGCGCCCGACGACAGCTGGGCCGACCTGTTCAGCCGGGTGATGGTGGAAAAAATCGAGCCATTCCTCGGGCAGGGACGAACGACCATCCTGTGCGAATATCCGGTGGCCGAGGCGGCACTGGCACGGCCGAGCCCACGCGACCCGCGCGTGGCGGAGCGTTTCGAGCTCTATTGCTGCGGCGTCGAACTCGCCAACGGCTTTGGCGAACTGACCGACGCCGACGAGCAGCGCCGGCGCTTCGTCATCGAGATGGACGAGAAGCAGCGCATCTATGGCGAGCGCTATCCGCTGGACGAGGATTTCCTCGCCGCCCTTGCCATCATGCCGCCGGCCAGCGGCATCGCGCTCGGCTTCGACCGGCTGGCGATGCTGGCCACCGGCGCGCAAAAAATCGAGGACGTGATCTGGACGCCTGTTGCCTGAGGCGCGGAAAGATCTGGCCTATTCGATTCCAGGGATCAAGACTGGACCGTGACCCCGAACCAAGAGACCACATGATCGGTACTGGATTCACGGTCAATCGGGAAGATCTACAGTGGCTGCTTCTGAAACGGTCGAAATCGCCATTGTCGGCGCCGGAGTTGTCGGGCTGGCGACGGCACTTCGCCTTGTCGCGGACGGCCGCGAAGTCCTGCTCATCGATCCCCATGAGCCGGGCTCCGGCGCCTCATCAGGCAATGCCGGAACGATCGCCGAATACGCCTGTATGCCGGTCGGCAGTCCAGCCGTGCTGCGCGCGCTGCCAAAGTTGCTGCTTGATCCCGACAGTCCGTTTTCGCTGCGCTGGCCGGCACTGCTGCAACTGGCGCCCTGGCTGGTTCAATTCGTGCGGCAATCGCTGCCGGCGGCGACCCAGGCCAATGCGCTGGCGCTCGCCGGACTGCTGGCCGACGCCCTTCCGGCCTGGGAAGACATGATCGGGGAGGCCGGGCTGGAGGACCAGCTGCGCCGCAATGGCTGTCTTTACCTC
>NZ_RZPH01000667.1:0-3400 GCF_004022825.1 Mesorhizobium sp. M7A.F.Ca.CA.004.04.2.1 | reverse complement strand
CAGGCGCACCAATTTCACCGGCTACAGCTTGTCGGCATCTCTACGCCTCGAACACCTTCTCAGTGAACCATTCCGCCAACCTGGCAAGCTCCGGCCCCAGCACGCGATCGGCGCCGACAGGCGGCACGATAGCTCTGATTTGATCGACGAAGGAGCGCAGTGCCGGCGGCGGCGTCCGTTCGGTGACGTGCAGCGCCTGCGAGGCGATCATCGCCAGCATCGCCATGGCCGCGTCGACGCAGCGGCCGGCGGTCGCTTCCTTGGTCCATGCGAAGAATGCCGTCGTGGCGACGTCGTCCTGCCCCGCGCCCGCTGATTCCGTGCCCGGCATGAAGGTACGTTGCGCTGCCAGCTTGGCCTGTTCGAGATAGCCGGTGATTGCCATCGGTACGTAGCCGACATTGCCATGGCCATCGCTGTCGGCCGAGTGACGTCCGGTCATCAGCAGATCCGGCAGCAGCGACACCTTGCCGTTCAGAAGCTTCGAGGCGTGGCGGTCGCAGAGCAGGCAGATATCGGCCCATATCGCCGCCAGATCGTCCAACGCCGGCGTCGCCATGGCGTTGTGATAGCCGCCGGTCGAGATGCAGCGGCCGAGCGGATGTGCATCGTCGGGCGGGATGTAGACCGGATTGTCCGATATAGAGGCCAGCGACACATTGGCCGCCCGCTCGGCCGACGACAACGCACGATGCGCCTGGCCGAGGACGCGCGGCACGATGCGGTAGCTGACCGGCGCCTGATAGTTGCGCCGCCCGTCGCCGGCGCCAACCAGAAATTCCCGCAAACCCTGCAGGGCCGCGGCCTCATGCTCATCGCCCCAGAGCGTGTCGAGGGCGGCGTCATAGTGTTCGAGGGGGGCACGAAACGCCTCGATCGACAGCGCGAACACCTGGTGCGCCATGCGGATCCGGCGGCGCGCCGCGAGCGCTGCGTCTGCCACCAGAGCGGCAGCGCAAGGCGAGCCGTTGATGAGCGAACCCCGTTCCTTGACCTCGAGGTCGAAACGCGTCGAAAGTTCTGCAAACAAGGGGTAGAGCGCCAGGATCTCACCGGCGCCGCCCTGGCCGGAGGCCGGCACGACAGGCATCGGCTCCCCGTCGAGCATTGCGGCCACGGCTAGCGCGATGCGCGGCGTTGTGGCGGCGTTGCCCTCGATGAAATTCGTCAGACGGGCAAGCACGATCGCCCTGACCACGCGATCCGGCAAGGGATCGCCGAACGAGGTGGCGGCGGCAAACGCCTTGATGCGCGCATGGCGATCACGCTCGTCAGGTTCGAGCTTTCGGCTTGCCAATTCCCCCATGGCGGTTGTGACGCCATAGATGACCGGTGGCGGATCGGATTCGATCAGCCTGAGAAACGAGGCGCGGCATTCGGCGATGCGCTGCAAGGCCTTCTCGCCGATCGCCACCGTGTCCTTCTTCCAGGCGACGCGGAAAACAGTGTCGAGGTTGATGTCGTCACGCTTCGACAGGCTAACTGGCATGCTTCACACCACTGGAAATAAGGGACTTAGTAGAGTGGTTCCTCGAATAGCGTCTTGTCGCCGTCGACCAGCGCCTTGATCTGCGCGGTGCCGTCGCCGGCGAGCGCAAGACGGATGCCGAATGGCCGCACCCGCATATCGTTCTGGATCGCCATCCCCTCGCCTTCCGGCAAATAGAAGCGCTCAATACCGTAGTCCGGCGCGATGGTCGCCTCTTCGCCGCGAAGGTCCCAGCCCTCGGCGACGTGGCCTGATATATCGGCCTCGTCGGCAGCGGCGGGCGTCGGCGCCTTGCCGAACCAGGCGGCCGTCGGCTGCCAATAGTTGTCGGACCCCTTGTTCAAGCGGACGACTATCGTGGTGTCGTCGCTTGAGAGTTTGTCGGGTGGAATGTTGGCGATCATTTTCACCGGTATGCGCGAAATATCGTAGCCCAGGATAATATAGTCGCCGCGCAGGAGGTCGCGCGGATCGACGGGCTCGATCTTCAGCAGCACCTCTTTGCCGTTGCGCAGGATCGCCGCGCGGCCGGCGATGATCCAGCTCAGGAAGCCGATCTGGACGAGCGCCAGCACCAGTGCCGAGATGACAAGCCTTTTCCCGGTGATCATGCCGTGGCTCCTTTGGCATCTGGACCTTTCATACGCTTTTCCACGCGGATGATGACGATCGCAAGGATGCCGAGCAGCACCGCGGCGGCCAGGAAGAAGCCGGCCGTATCGAGCATCGATTGCAAGGTCACCACATAGATGATGGCGAGTTCGAAGGCGAAGCCGAGATAGGCAAACCAGCGCAGCCCACGGCTTTCCCGCCCTGCCAGCACGATTGCGGCGACAATGCCGGCAAGCGCGATCACCGAAGCGAGGGCAAAACCGCTGTTGTAGGTGCTCTCGTCGGCGAGTTCGAACTGAATCATTGCGAGGCCGGTGAGGAAGCCGAGCAGTGCGTGCAAGGGCAAGCGGCCGCCGAGCTGCACGACCCGGTCGACTGGATCCGGCGCGAAGACCGAGGCCGCGAACAGCAGCGCCGAGACGACGACCAGCGGGATCGCCACCTGCAGCGTGTCGTGGTTGGTGACCAGCAGCACAAGATAGAACAGAACCGACAGGATGATCAGGTGGCGAGCCGCCTGGCTGCGGGTCCAGAACGAGACGGCAAACAGCACGATCGCCATGATCAAGAAGGCATGCGGAAATTCGCTGCGGCTGTAGTAGTCGAAGCCTTTCAGGAACAGCCAGGCATCGGCGATGCCGACCGAAGCGACCGTCAGCGGATTAGAACGCAGCGCCACCGCCGCCAGCGCCGTTCCGGCGCCCCAGGTGACCAGAGCCGAGGCCTCGTCGCCCGAGAGATGATACATCTGGCCGATCAGCGCGATCGAGCCGCCGAAAGCCGCAGCCGCCACGATCCAGAGCGCTTCGCCGATCGCCGCATGGTCGCGGGCCTTCAGCACCGCGCCGCCGACATAGCCACCAAGGATGACGGCAAACAGTGCCGCCACGCGCGCCAGCCGCGGGGTCGCGTCCCAATTGGCGGCGACGAAAATCAGGATGGCGGCTCCGAACAGCACGGCAGCCATCATCGCCAGGATAGAGCCGAAGCTGAGCGACTTGCGCTCGTTGGCCTCGACATCGCGCGAAAGCGAATCGGCTGTGGCGGCGTCAATCAGCCCGGCCTGCAGCCAACGCGCGATATCCGCCCTGACCCGCGACGAATAACTCGCCATGCTGCCACTCCCCCAGTTCGGTCTTTTTTTCAGCCGATCCGGTCAAACCGCTGACGCGGCGGCATTTTCCGATTCGGGTTTCTTTGTGTCAGGTCCGTGAACGCCCGTTAATGCTGCATTGCACAATTTGCATTGCTGCCATGCAGCCATAGCGCTTTTAAATCGATATGGGTCCGCCTATTTAT
>NZ_RZPH01000666.1:0-3406 GCF_004022825.1 Mesorhizobium sp. M7A.F.Ca.CA.004.04.2.1 | reverse complement strand
CCTTCGAGATCCTGCCCGGTGCATTGACGCTCAGATATTGAATCAAGCCGTTGACAGATTGATTCAGATGGATCCGCCGATCCAGCCAACGCCCTGAAATCGTTTGATATCCAGCCGGCGTCAGAGTTCGAGCTTGGCCGGGAAACCAGGTGCGCGCAGGTCGGTGCCGACGGCATCTTCCAACAGTTTGACGATCTGGGTCGACCAGGCGCCGCCGCCATAGGCGGCCTTGCCTTGCTGAAAAATGGCGTTGACGCGCGATGCCAGCTCAAGCGGCACGCCGGACTGCTCGCCGATGGCGAGCGCGAAGCCGAGGTCCTTCAGCGCCAGGTCCATGGTGAAGCCGATGTCGTAGGAGCCGTTGAGGATGAGCTGGCTTTCGGTCTCGTGGACGAAGCTGTTGCCGGAGGAGGCTGATATGGCGTGGTAGGATTGGGCGAGGTCGAGCCCGCCTCGTTTGGCCAGCATCAGCGCTTCGCCGGCGGCAACGAGATGGATGAAGGCGAGCATGTTGGTGATCACCTTGATCACCGCCGCCGAGCCGACCGGGCCCATCAGAAACGATTTTGCGCACATCGCCTCGATGGCGGGGCGATGACGTTCATAGAGTGCGGCGTCGCCACCGACCAGCGCGGTGATCTTCCCAGCCGCCGCCAGGTGCACGCCACCGGTGACCGGGCATTCCAGCGTCTCGACGCCCCTGGCCGAGGCGAGGGCGGCGAGGCGGGTAATTTCGTCGCGGCCGTTGGTCGACATCTCGATCCAGGTGCCGCCTGCGGGCAGGCCCTCCAGCAGACCATCGGCGCCCGCCAGCACGGCTTCGCTCACCTTCGGAGAGGGCAGGCAGGAGATTGCGTTGCCGGCCCGTGCGGCGGCCTCGGCGGGGCTGCTTGCCGCTGTGGCCCCGAGCGCCACCAGGCGCTCGACGGCGGCGGGATCACGGTCGAAGACCGTGACGGCAAAGCCGTTGCGGATCAGGCTGGCGGCAAGGTTGCCGCCGAGGTGGCCAAGGCCGATGAAGGCGTAGCTTTCGCTCACGGCGTCAGCGGCGTCTGCATCATCTGCAGATGCAGGTCCTTGCCCGTGTAAGGGTGTGCTTCGCAGACCGCCTCGTTGAGCTCGACGCCGAGGCCGGGCTCCTTTGAGGGGATGATTTTGCCGTCCTGCCACTCGATCTTTTTCTTCAGCAGCGTGGCGTGGAAACCGTCCCACTGCTTCAGCGATTCGAGGATGAGGAAATTGGGCAGCGTCACCGCCAGTTGGATGTTGGCCGCACCGACGATCGGTCCGCAATAGCAATGCGGTGCGATCTGGATGTGGTAGGCCTCGGCCATGGCGGCGATCTTCTTGGTTTCGAGAATGCCGCCGGAGCGGCCGAGGTCCGGCTGCAGGATGGTCGCGGCGCGGTTCTCGATGACGCGGGCGAATTCAAACTTGGTCGTTAGCCGCTCGCCGGTGGCGATCGGGATCGAGGTCGCGCGGGCCACTTGGGCCATGACCTCAGGCATATCAGGCGGCACCGGCTCCTCGAACCACAAGGGATCGTAGGGCTCGATGGCGCGCGCCATGCGCAGCGCGCCGGACGCTGTGAACTGGCCGTGCGTGCCGAACAGGATGTCGGCGCGGGTGCCGACCGCCTCGCGGATCGCCTTGATCATGCGGGTGGACAGGTCGATATCGACGAGGCGCGGCTGATGGCCGTCGAAGGCTGTGTAGGGGCCGGCGGGGTCGAGCTTGACGGCATTGAAACCCTGCTCGACATATTCGAGCGCACAGGCAGCGGCGAGATCTGGATCGTTGTAGACGTTCTTGCCGTGCGCATCCTCGGAATGGACGCTGCCGCTGTGCGGATAGAGATAGGTGTAGGAACGCAGCGTTTCGTGCACCTGGCCGCCGAGCAGTTTATAGACCGGCTTGTCGGCTTCCTTGCCGATGATGTCCCAGCAGGCCATTTCCAGCGCCGAGAAGCAGCCCATGCCGGACACATCGGGGCGCTGGGTGAAGCCGGAGGAATAGGCGCGGCGGAAGAAATTCTCGATGTCGTGCGGGTCGCGGCCGATGAGATAGCGCTCGGCCATGTCCTCGACCATGCGGGCGGTAACATGGGCCGAGAAGGTGGCGTTGTAAGCCTCGCCATAGCCGACGACGCCGCCGTCGGTGGTCAGCTTGACGAAGATGAAATACTTGCCGCCGATGCCGGGCGGCGGATTGCCGACAACCCAGGTCTTGACGTCGGTGATCTTCATTCTTGGTCCTCCAGAACCAGTTCGGCGCCTTTCCAACCGGTCATGATCGAGGCGGCGTTGGTGTTGCCGGTGATGTTGTCGGGAAAGATCGAGGCATCGATGACGCGCAAACCTTCCAGACCATGCACCTTGAGGCGCGGGTCGACGACGGCGCGCGCGGGATCCGGCCCCATGCGGCAGGTCGAGACCGGATGATAGACGGTGCCCGAGCGCTTCCGGAAATCCTGGACCAGATCGGCATCGGAGGTGATCGAGGGACCGGGCAGGACCTCTTCCTCGATGATCTCGGCCATGGCAGGCATCGAGGCGATCTTGCGCACGAATTTCACCGCCGCCAGCATCTCCTCGACATCGGCATTGGTGGAGTAGGCATTGGCCGTTATCCTGGGGTAGTCGCGCGGATTGGCCGAGCGGATCATGATCTCGCCACGGCTCGACGGGCGGCAATTGGACAGGCCGATGGAAAAGCCCGGCCATGGGTCCGGCGTCAGGATCGGGCGCTCGCCGCTCTTGGGAATGACGGTCGAGAAGGCCTGGAAATAGAGCTGCATGTTGGGCCGCGTCGCCGCAGGGTCGGTGCGGAAGAAGCCGCCGGCATTGTTCATCGACAGCGACAGCGGGCCGGAGCGGGTCAGGATGTATTGCATGCCGACCAGTAGCTTGCCCCACCAGGGACGCAGCGTCTGGTTGAGCGTCGGCAGCCTGCCCTTGAAGGTGTAGTTGATGCCGACATGGTCCTGCAGATGCGCGCCGACATTCTCGTTGGCATGGACGATTGGGATGCCCAGGCCGCTAAGCAGAGCGGAGGGGCCGACACCGGACAGCTGCAGCAGCTGCGGCGAGTTGACCGAACCGCCCGACAGGATGATTTCGCGGCCGGCACGCGCTGTCTTCGTTTCGCCGTTCTGCAGATATTCGACGCCGACGGCACGCTTGCCCTCGAACAAGATTTTTGTCGCCAGCGCCTTCATCTCGACGCGGACATTCCCGCGCTTCATCGCCGGGCGCAGGAAAGCGCACGCCGCCGACATGCGGCGGCCATTGCGGGTCGAGATCTGGTAGATGCCGACGCCCTCCTGGGCGGCGCCGTTGAAATCCGGATTGAGCGGCAGGCCGGCCTGCTGGCCGGCGGCGAGATAGCGTTTGGTCAGCGGGTGGAC
>NZ_RZPH01000665.1:0-3408 GCF_004022825.1 Mesorhizobium sp. M7A.F.Ca.CA.004.04.2.1 | reverse complement strand
GCCGCTTACGCAAACGTAAGCTAATCCAGCTCCCGGCAAAACAAAAGCGGTGCCGTAGCGGAAGACTTTGGGATTTTGCAGCCGCCTGAAAGCGCCTCCTCGACGATGAAATGAAACGATCGGCGCATCGCCTTTGTCTGCCGTGGTTAGCGAAGTCTTGCCCCCGCGCGAGAAAACTTTCGTCAAATTTGAGGCAAGCAGGCTGAATTGCTGGGTTTGTATCCTTAACGAATTTCGGCGTTTACCTCTTGTTTTAGCTTTGTTTTCCTCAAATTAAGCACGCCATTTAACGACGGATTCAAGCCTGCACGGCATTCTCGAAAGCATCGGAAGAGCAGCCGGCAAGACGAAAGAAGGCAGCTCTCGGGAGCCTGACAGGGGCCGGAAAACAGGGGATTGAAATGGCACGTTTTGAAATGCTTGAAGCAGGTTTCGGCGCTATGGGAGCAACTGCCCAGGCCGACATCCTTTTCGAATTGGGCATGATGTATGCGACCGGCCGCGATTGCGAGACCGATGTCGTTGCCGCCCACAAATGGTTCAACATCGCCGCAATCAAGGGCTCGGCCCGCGCCGCCGAGCTGCGCTCGGAACTGTCGGCCGCCATGTCGAAGGTCGAGATCGCCACGGCGCTGCGCGAAGCCCGCGAATGGATGACCATGCACTGAAATCTGCCAATCGCAGACAGATCCATCGAAGACAGGGAAGCTCCGGGATCAAGGCCGCACAGACGGCCAGACCCGGCGAAATTGAAGGCCGCGCAAGACGGTCACGAAGGCAAGGGAAAGAACGCGGCAGGCCGCAAGGCCCAGTCGTGCGCGACACAGGGAAGCTGAGCGGATTTTTAGGCGCGGGGGCGCCTGGAGATTGCTCGACGGGCAAAAAAGCCGCGACCAGCCGGAACAAGGCTGGCGTGGCTTTTTGCGTGGATGACGTCTTGCAGGCCCAATCGAGCGGCGCCAATGCGCCTAGACAGGCCGAATGAAGGATGAAATTGTCCGGCCTCTCTGGAAGAAGCGCGGCCGGGGCGGCCGCGCGTGAGTGGAGGAGTTCTACCATCATGAAAAAATTGAGTATTTTGAACGCGGCCATATTCGGCCTGATGTTGAGCACGCCGGTCGCATTCGCAGACGACATCACCTTTGCGGTGGTGGGCCCGATGACAGGACAGCTCGCCACCATCGGCGATCAGTTCAAGCAGGGCGCACAGGCTGCCGCCGATGCGATCAACGCCGCGGGCGGTGTCGACGGTCGTCAGATCAAGCTGAGCATCGAAGACGACCAATGCGATCCCAAGCAGGCCGTGTCGGTTGCCAACCGCGTCGTCGCCGATGGCGTCAAGTTCATCGACGGCCATGCCTGCTCGGGTTCCAGCATTCCGGCATCAGCTGTCTATGCCGAAGCCGGCGCCTTGATGATGAGCCCGGCCTCGTCAAACCCGGTGCTGACCGATGCGGCAGCCAAGGCCGGCTGGCCGACGATCATGCGCCTTTATACGCGAGACGACGCGCAGGGCGCCTTCATCGGCCCATGGATCGCCAAGAAGTTTGCCGGCAAGAATGTCGTCGTCCTGCATGACAAGAGCGCCTACGGACAGGGCGTGGCTGACGCCGTCAGGGCAACGATGAATGCCGGCGGCCTCAAGGAGGTCTATTATGACGGCATCAACGCTGGCGAGAAGGACTATTCGGCTCTCGTCACCAAGCTCAAGGATTTGAAAGCCGACGTTGTTTATTTCGGCGGCTACCATCCTGAAGCCGGCCTGATCCTGCGTCAGTCGGCGGAACAGAATCTGAAGTTCCAGCTGATCATGCCGGACTCCATCGCCTCGCCGGAATTCTGGCAGGTTGCCGGCCCGGCCGGCGAGGGCACCATGTTCGTCTTCCCGTCGGATCCGCAGGCAAAGCCGGAAGCCAAGGCAGCCGTCGAGAAGATCAAGGCCGGCGGTTTCGTGCCGGAGGGTTTCACGCTGTTCTCTTACGCCACCATCCAGGCTTTCGCCGAAGGCATCAAGCGTGCCGGCAGCGACGACCCGGCCAAGGTTGCCGAAGCGTTGAAGAACGGTACGCCGATCAGCACCGTTGTCGGTGATGTCACCTTCGACGAGAAGGGCGACCTCAAGAATGCCAGCTACGACATCAACCAGTGGCATGACGGCAAATACGCGCCGATCGCGCAGTAATCGCCACCCTGCGACTGGATGGCATAGAGAAATGGCCGGGTTCATCCCGGCCATTTTTTTGCTTCCCCTGTCGTGGCCTTCCGAACCGTCAGCTCACTGCTGTGGTCGCGGCGTTGTGCTCCTCGACGAACCGCACCAGCACCGTTCCGTCGGTGACCTGTGCGCCCTCTGTGGCGATCTCGGCGATCACGCCGTCATGCGGCGCGGCGATGGTGTGCTCCATCTTCATCGCCTCGAGGATCAGCAGCGGCTGGCCCTTGATCACCGTATCGCCTTTTCCCACGCGCACCAGCTTGACCAATCCCGGCATCGGCGCACGCAGGCTGCCGGTGCTTGCCGCCGCCTCATCGGCCCGTGCCAACGGGTCCGGCACGGCGAAGGTGTAGCCAACGGCGCCTTCGAACACGGTAATATGGCCTGGCCAGCGGGCGAGGCGTGGCGTGGCGCGAAAATCATGCGAATTGGTGTCGCCATAGGGCTTGTCCAGCGCGACCTGGAATCGTCCGTCCGCCCGCACCGAAACCTTCGCCGCGATATCGTCTTCGCCGAACTTCAGCCATGTGCGTCGCGCCACGCTGTGGAAATGGGCATAGCCGACAAGCGACGACCACGGATCGTCGGATGACGGGGTTGCGCCGGCACCGGAGGCCGCAAGAGCGGCGGCAGCAATGGTTTCGTCGCTCGGCGGCGGGACGGTCGCCAAGGTTTCTTGGTGTCTGCCAATCAGGCTGGTGTCGACATCGCCTGCAGCAAAATCCGGATCGGCGGCGAGAGCGGCAAGAAAGGCGGTGTTGACGGTCGAGCCGGCGATCTCGGTCCGGGATAGCGCCGCGCCAAGCGCTTCCAGAGCCCCCTGACGGTCCGTGGCGTGGACGATCAGCTTGGCAATCATCGGGTCGTAATAGGGCGAGATGGCGTCACCCGCCCGCACGCCGGTCTCTATGCGCATTGTGGCGCCTTCGGAGGCTGCGTCTGGAAATTTCAGATGATGCAGCGTGCCGGTCGCCGGCAGGAACCCTTTTGCCGCGTCCTCGGCATAAATGCGCGCCTCGAAGGCATGGCCGACGAGCGCGATCTCGCTTTGCGTCTTCGGCAGCTTTTCGCCGCTGGCGACCCGCAACTGCCACTCGACCAGATCGGTGCCGGTTACCATTTCGGTGACCGGATGTTCGACCTGCAGGCGGGTGTTCATCTCCATGAACCAGAAGCGGTCGGCTTTCAGGCCC
>NZ_RZPH01000664.1:0-3410 GCF_004022825.1 Mesorhizobium sp. M7A.F.Ca.CA.004.04.2.1 | reverse complement strand
CCAACCCATGGTGGCGACGGCCAACCGGCAGGCGATTCCGCTCGACGCCGGCGTGCCGGACGGATCGGTGCTGCTTGGACCGGTCAAGGCGATCACCAATTCGATCTTCTGATCTGCGGGGGCGTGACGAGGTTTGCCCCCTGAGGAGCTTTAGCTGTTCCTCAGCGGGCGCCAATGTAGCAACCTTCATGGACCATGCAGAGATTGCCGTCGCGCCGTGCAGGACGTTCACACCCTGATCTCCCTGGGGAGCGCACTTTAGGGGAACGGGCTCACTTCAGTCCCAGATGCAAGGACAGTCGATTTGCAGCTCCTCGAAGGTGCTTTTCCGCAGCTTTGCGAGCCTCTTGTGGATTCCCCTCCGCGATCGCGTTGAATATGGCGATATGCTCTTCCTGAACTTGGGAGAGTAGGGCATTTCGCAGCGAACTGGCGCGAGCCTTTCGGATAAAATTCCGTACATGCGACTCCAGGAAATTGGACATTTCCTTGAAATGCGGATTGCCGCAGGCATCGACGATCTCTCTGTGAAAGGCCATATCCTCCTCAACGCCGGCTTCATCGTTGTCGAACGCCCGCTGGATGGCATGCAATTGCATTTCAATCGCCGCAAGCTGCTTTGCTGAGCGCCGTTCGGCAGCCAAAGCTGTTGCGGCCGATTCCACCGCCATCAGAAGCTCGATGATGTTTTCAACATCCAATGCATCGGTCAGATCAACACCGGCCAATCGAAACGCCATCTCCTTCGTCTCGATTACGAACGCCCCTAGACCCTGCCGGGTTGCAACGAGTCCATCGCGTTTGAGGATGCCGATTGCTTCCCTGACGATCGGCCGGCTCACACCATATTTTTCCGATAGCTCGTGCTCCGTTGGCAGCTTGTCGCCCTTGGCGTGTGCGCCCGAAGTGATGTCACTCCTGATCCTCGAGGCTACGGAATCGGCAAGTGAAGGTCCTCGTCTAACCTTTTCATCATAAACCATACGGTGCTCCAACCATCGTCGCTTTCGGACGGCACATCTAAGCCGTTGTGGCTCTGTTGTACCCACGCTGCCGCGAATTTTCTTTTGTCAGAGTAGCAGATTTAACTTGTCAGGCAACCTGGCAATATGGTTCATTGGCAACTGCGGCATGCGGTACCAACGCCTTGCTGGTGCGCGAACGCTGGGATGTCGTGTCGGCAACGGTCCGAAGCGTGAGAACGCTCAGTCGCTGAGGTGACCGGTCGGGTCTTCGCAAGAACGGATAGAGAAACGGGAGGAAGCGCATGAATATTTTTGATGATCCGCAACGGTTACGCCGGCTTGCACAAGAGGCCACCGAATACACCGATTTCAATCGCCGGACTCTTCTGAAGAGTGTGGGCGGTCTGATCGGCGGCGCAGCGCTTGCAAGCACATCGATACTTGCCAGCGCCGAGGAAATAACGCCGCCCGCTGCCGGCAAGAAGGTGCGCATTGGCGTCCCGCTGACCTACGGGCCGTTCAATCAGCCGTGGCGCCGTGGCTGCTGGCAGATCGTCAAGGCGGTGCTCGATGCCGGAGGCGAGGTCGTCACGATTCGCGGCGAGCCGACAAAGCCAAGCGAACAGTCCGCCGAGCGGGCGCTGCTCGACCGCGGGATCGACGCGCTTGTGATGGGGATCTACTCGCAAGAATCCGAAACCGCCTATATTGCGGACGAGGCGCACAAGAGAGGCATCAAGACGGTCGGCTTCACCATTCCGGTCAAGAATTCACCGGCCGTCATGGACGATGTCTGGGGAACTGCGACCACGCTCGGCTACTTCGTTCAGAACTATACCGGCCGCCAGGGCACCTTCGCCCAGACCGCGGAACAGCGTGGTTATTTCACGCCGTTCGACATGGAAGTGGACATGTTCGAACTCATGTGCCGCTACGAGCCGCGCATGAAGGTGCTGCCCTTCATCGACGGCGGCCAGGGCACGACCGATGAGATTTCGGTCGGCCGTAAGAACATGCTGTCGCTTTTGCAGGCCCATCCGGAGCCTGGTTCGCTTGCGGCCTTCATCTCGTGGTGGTGGCCATTCACGCTCGGCGCGGCGCAGGCGCTGAAACAGATGAACAGGGACGACGTTCCGCTGTTCAATCACTACCTGTCGACCCAGTTCCTTGAAGCCTGGGCGGCCAAGCAGGTGCCGGTGGTCTTCAGCTGCGACTCGCCCTTCCCTGAAATCGGCCGCAAGACCGGCGAACTCGCGGTTAAGCTCGCGCGAGGCGAGGACGTGCCAAATATCGTCTACCGCATCCCCGTGATCACCAAGACGCCGGATCAGGCGAGCGAGGCCCTCGCCGAACTCAAAAGCTGGGACGAGCAGGCAATCGCCCTGCTGAAACAGTACGGCGGCTAGACGCGAACTGGCATACGGCGAGCAGAGCGTTGCCGCCGTATGCCCCGCTTTCAGCAGAATGCGACTCGTGCCGAAGGGTGCCGGGACCCAATCCATTTGGTGACGGCAATCGCGTGGGCACTGAACCGTACCCTTGCATCTGATCAACGAACGACTGGAATCTAAAAAGTGACGCATGTGGAGCAGGAAAGCCTTGCCAAGGCGAACACAGCCAAGGGTACTGCCGTCAACGCAGTGCCAGCGGGAAGACGCGAACCCGCCGTCATGCGGTTTCTCAGGCAATGGGGAACAATCATCGTCCTGGTCGTGGCCGCCGTTGGATTTTCCATAGCCTCGCCCTACTTCGCCACCGCTTCCAACTTGAACAACATCCTCTTTTCGATGATCGTCAGTGCGTTGGTCTCTATGGGATTGACCTGGGTCGTGACCGCGGGGAGCTTTGACCTTTCGATCGGTCTCACAGTGACGACGTCATCAATCCTCGTCGCCTTTCTGATCCCTATCACCGGCCCTTGGCTTGCAATCGTGTTTGCTCTGCTTGCCGCATGCCTGATCGGTGTGGTGAACGGGCTTCTGGTGACCTATGGACGGCTATCGGGCATTGTCGTCACGCTTGGTGTGATGTTCGTGCTCGATGGGATCAACGTTTTTATCACGGGCGGTTATCAGGTCCCTGTTAGCTACGACGAAACCGCATTCCTTTATCTCGGCCAGGGTAAGCTCGGAATCGTCGGCGTGCCCGTAATCATCCTGGTAGCGGTGTTCATCGTAGCCCTCATCGCCGCAGCGCGGACACGGATCGGCCACTACATCGCGGCGGTCGGCGACAATCCGATGGCGGCGTTCTACTCCGGGATCAACGTTTATCGATGGGTCATCCTCGCATTCGTGCTTTCGGCATTGATGTCGGGGATTGCGGGCGTGATCGTGACCGCTATCTCATCCTCGGCGCAACCGGTCGGTGGCGAGGGCTACCTCCTCGAGGCCTTCGCCGCGGTGTTCCTTGGCGCAACCGTGCTTGGAAAGGGCAAGCCACATC
>NZ_RZPH01000663.1:0-3421 GCF_004022825.1 Mesorhizobium sp. M7A.F.Ca.CA.004.04.2.1 | reverse complement strand
CCCACAGCCGAGCGCACGGAAGGCAGCACCGACGGCGACTATGAAGCCCTTGTGCGGCTGCTGAAGGAAAATGAAGAGCTGAAGGACCGCGCGCTGCGCGTGGCGGCGGAGATGGAAAACCTGCGTCGCCGCACGGCGCGCGATGTGCACGATGCGCGAACCTACGCGGTCGCGAATTTCGCCCGCGACATGTTGTCGGTGTCGGACAATCTGCGCCGCGCGCTGGATGCGATTCCCGCCGAGGCCAAGGCATCGGGTGACGCCGGCTTCAAGGCGCTGATCGAAGGCGTCGACCTCACCGAGCGCGCCATGCTGTCGGCGCTGGAACGGCATGGGGTCAAGAAGCTCGCGCCGGAAGGCGAGAAGTTCGATCCCAATTTCCACCAGGCGATGTTCGAAGTGCCCAATCCGGATGTCCCGGCCAACACCGTGGTCCAGGTCGTGCAGCCGGGGTATTCGATCGGCGACCGCGTGCTGCGCCCGGCCATGGTCGGCGTCGCCAAGGGTGGTCCGAAGTTCGCCGCCGCTGAAGCACCGGTTGAGCCGGGGCCGGTGAACGAGCAGGCTGAGAAGGATGCGTAGTTAGGGCAGTAAGGGAGTAAGGGAGTAAGGGAGTAAGGGAGCGTACCAACGGTGCGGCTTTGTGATAAACATACTCTCCTATTCTCCTATTCTCCTCTTCCCTTACTCCCCTGGTCTGCATGAATGCCATCGCGCTTCTCGACTATGCCGGTGTCGCCGTCTTCGCGGCGACCGGCGCGCTTGCGGCTTCGCGTAAGCAGCTCGACATCATCGGCTTCCTGTTCCTGGCCAGCGTCACCGGGATAGGCGGCGGCACGCTGCGTGACGTCATCCTCAACCTGCCGGTTTTCTGGGTCGCCAACTCCGGCTATGTGCTGGTCTGCGCCGCGGTTGCGGTGCTGGTCTTCTTCAGCGCGCATCGTGTCGAATCGCGCTGGAAATGGCTGCTCTGGCTCGACGCCATCGGGCTCGCCGCCTTTTCGGTGATGGGCGCGGCCAAGGGGCTTGCGATTACCGGCTCGCCGGTCGTCTCCGTCATCACCGGCGTGCTCACCGCCACTTTCGGCGGCATTTTGCGCGATCTCCTTGCCGGCGAGCCATCGGTGCTGCTCAGGCCCGAAATCTACGTCACGGCCGCCCTTGCGGGTGCCGGGCTTTACACGCTTGGCGATCTTGCCGGACTGCCGCCGCTCACCTCGAACCTTGCCGGCTTTGCGGCGGCGTTCCTCGTGCGTGGCGGTGCGCTCAAATTCGGCTGGTCGTTTCCGTCCTACAAGAGCCGACCCGGCCGGCGGCCGGAAGATATTTTGTGAAAGGAAGCGAATAGCGAGTAGCGAATAGCGAATAGCGAATAGGAGCTGAACGAGATAGCTCTCGCTACTTTCTATTCGCTATTCGCTATGCTGCGAAGCGCTGGGCTTCGCCGCCATAGTAGTTGACGTAGCGGGCGCCGATTTCCTTGACCGGCATCACGACGAACACATCGACCGTCGAGAATTCGCGATCGATGACGCAGCCGTCGCCGATGCGGGCACCGACGCGCAGATAGCCCTTGACCAAAGGCGGCATCGCGGCGATCGCCGCCTTGGCATTGACGGCCTCGATCGGCATCAGGTCCATCGAGCAGTAGCGCCCGGACACCGCGCGCACGTCCCAGGCCGAATTGGTGCGGCAGTGGTGGGCGAGGTAGGTGAGCGCCTCGGCATGCGCCGCCGGCACGGTGCCGTGGAAGGAAGCGCAACCAGTCATCACACCGATTTCGTAATGGTTGATGTAAGCCCAGATGCCTTGCCACAACGCCTCGATGGTGCGCTTCGAGCGGTATTCCGGCAAAACGCAGGAGCGGCCGAGTTCAAGGAAACGCTGGCCGGGGTGACGGGCGATGAGCTTGGTCAGCTCGAATTCACCTTCGGAATAGAAACCGCCGGCCGTGGCCGCGATTTCTTGCCGCAGCAGCCGATATGTGCCGACGATGCGGCGATGTTCGGGACCGGAAAGCGTGGTGTCCAAAACAAGCAGATGATCGCAGAGCGGATCGAACCGGTCGGCGTCACGGCGGTCATGGGCCTGGAACAGGTCCTTCCTGGCGCCAAGTTCGTCGTAGAACACCCGGTAGCGCACTTCCTGCGCGGCCGCGATCTCGGCCTCGTTGCGAGCGAGCCGCACTTCAAGATTGCCTATACGGCCCAGCGCCGCGCCCTTTATGACGGAATCGACGTTACGTCCGGCAAGCAAGGCGCTGCTGGCGTTCGGCCGAGTGTCACATTCCGGCATAACTGTATGCACGAGTGATTCTCCTTCGAGCCATCCCTCTTGGCACGGGGATACGGTGTAGGTGCAACAGGATTGTGACAGTACCGTGATACGACGCCGTGGGCAATACTTCGTCGGCTGGCGAATACGATCAACCGGCTACGTTTAAGTGATCGCGCGGTGCGGATGGGCGGTGGAAAGCTCAGGCTGCGACGACCTGGCCCTCGACGGCATTGACCAGCGCCTCGGGGTCGAGCGGCTTGGTGACAAAGCCGCTGGCGCCATGGGCCAACACCGCATGGCGGGTCTTTTCCTGGCTGTCGGCCGACAGCACCATGATCGGTACCGGCCGCACGGCACTTTCTTCCTCATGGCGGCGGATGGCGGCGATCGCGTCCAGCCCGTCCATGACCGGCATGTGCAGATCCATCAAGACCACGTCGAAGCGGTCCTTGTGCGCGGCGCCGGTGACAGCCTCGACGGCGGCCTTGCCGTTGCCAACCACCCTGACGCGATGCCCGGCCTTCAGCAGCGTGGCGCGGGCCAGCATGGCGTTGATGTCATTGTCCTCGGCGATCAGCACCGACAGGCCGCGCTGGCGGTTGCCGACGGCGCGCAGCGACGGCGCGCCGCGCTTTTCGGGCTGCGGCGGGCCGAGGCTCGGAGCATGGCTGCTCAACAGCACACGCAAAAGTGTTCCGCCGCGCACTGGCCTGGCCAGGAAGGTTGCGTAGCCGCTGGCACGGAACTCGCCAAGCATGCCGCGATCGGTCGGCGCGATCAGCGTGATCGCCTCACAGTCGGAGAAACCGCTCTGGCGCAGGCGCTTGAGCAGCCTTCCGTCGCCTTCTTCCATCGCTGCATCGACCAGGATCGCATCGCAGCCGGCGGCGAAAGGCGCGGCCTGTGCTGCAGTGGTGGCGATGTCGACCGCGCCGCCATTGGCGCGGATGGTGCGGGCGATGGCGTCGGCCTCGACGGCGTTCTTCGACAGGATCACCGCGCGTCTGCCCGAGAGAGCATTCTGGTGGCCCTGCGGCGCTTCGGTGGCCGCTATCGCAGGGATTTCGAAGACGAATTCGGATCCCTGGCCGAGCCGGCTGGATACCGAGATCGTGCCGCCCATGGCGGCCACCAGGCGTCTGGA
>NZ_RZPH01000662.1:0-3428 GCF_004022825.1 Mesorhizobium sp. M7A.F.Ca.CA.004.04.2.1 | reverse complement strand
CAGAATGTCGCCCAACCAGCCGAGAATTGGGAATTCAAGGATGAGGCCGGCAACTTGCTCGATGTCGACAAGAAGCTTGGCGACTTCGGTTTCCCGAATACTGTGACCCTGTTCCTCAGCCTGAAGGCGGGCGTCGCAGGTGCCTAAACACCAAAGTGTGGATCCGGAGGTCTCCCGAGCGAAGTTTGATCGGGAGATCGGCCGGTTCCGGCCATATGCTGATGTCTATCGGGCTCAGGGCTGCTTCTTGATCGAGGCGACCTTTCCGCGCGCTTTCTTCATTTTCGCCAGCCCCAAGTTAAAGCCACGGGTGGTCAGCGCAGCGAGCGAGGTCGACTTCACCGACTACGACTTAAGACCACCGTCCGTGGTCTTCGTCGATCCGTTTACGCGTCATCCGATTGCCCGGAAAGATCTATACCTGAAAATGCTTAGACGTCCGCCGCTGCCCGGAACGCCGCCGGAGATGATAGGAGCTCTCATCCAGCAGAACGCCGTGCCGCTGACGGACTTCATCCAGGCCAACAGTCCCGAGGACGAACCATTCCTGTGCATGGCGGGCGTCCGGGAATACCACGACAATCCAGCCCATTCAGGTGATCCATGGCTGCTTCATCGGGGTTCTGGCGAAGGCTGTTTGGCCTTCATCCTGGACAAGATCATCAAGTACGGAATCGTTCCTATAGAGCAGTTGCAGATTCAACTCCAACCGACAATCGTAGGAATGGTGGTATCCCCTCAGGCGATACAAGAATGACTGGTTTGAGAGATGTAACGATCGTGACTCTCCCGCGCGGCTGCATCTCGACCACGCATGGGCATCTGCGCTCAGTTGGTCGCGAGGGCAATGAGGGGATGGCGCTCTGGGTCGGCGTTCAGCAAGAGCGGCACTTTGCCGTAACAGAGACGGTTATCCCGGCGCAGCGTCACATTCGGACAAACGATGGCGTTTGCGTGATCGTTGCGGCCGAAGAACTGCACCGGCTCAATGTCTGGCTCTACAAAAGCGGCCTGAAACTCTTGGCCCAGATTCACAGCCATCCGGGCCGCGCCTACCATTCGACGACGGACGACGCTTATGCGGTTGCTACCACGGTTGGGTGTCTGTCGCTGGTCGTGCCGAATTTCGCCCGCGAGCCTTTCGATTTTGCTCGGGTCGCCGCCTATCGGCTTGACGAAAAGGCCAAATGGAATGCGCTCCCTCCCGCGGCACTGTCGCGAATGATCATGATATCGAGTTGAACAATGGCATTCGCTAACTTCATCGATCGCGCCGCCACGGCGGCATCTCAGGTCCTGGCCGATTTTCATCTGGGAGACTTCAAAGCAGCTCTTGAAAAGCAGGTCGTGGCAGTCGCCTTCGACCATCAGGCCGCTTCCTGCGCCGAAGGCCAGGCGACACTAGATCTTGCGGTGAGATTGCTCGCTAGGCTCTACCCGGTTCTGGCGATACTCCCGCTGGACAGCGCGGCGAGCTCTCAAGCCCAAGCGCTGGAGCGCTTGGCAAAGTCGATCAATCCAAAAGTCGGCATCCGGCGTTCCGGCAAGTCTGCCACCGTCTGCGTCGTTGCAGGGGTAACGCGCCCATCACTCCGGTGCCCGATCTTTTTCGTGGGATCGGACGGTTGGGCGGCAAAGCTGTCGCGTACGGACCCGGTGGGCTCTGGCCCAAGTCTGCTGCCTTATGGAGCTGGCGCCGCCAGTTGCTTCGGCGCCGCCAACGTCTTTCGAACTATCTTCGCTGCCCAGTTGACCGGCGCCGAGTTGGACGAAACCATCGACCTCTCGCTATGCAGCTACGACAAGACCAAAGCCGGAGAGCCTGGCCCGATCGACTTCCCAGTCGACCTTGGCGAAACCCACCTCGTTGGGCTCGGTGCGATAGGCCATGGCTCGCTTTGGGCGCTAGCGAGACAACCCGATCTCAAAGGTCGTCTGCATGTAATCGATCACGAAGCGATCGAACTCTCAAACCTGCAGCGCTACGCATTGGCTGGCCAGGCGGAGATTGGTATGTCCAAAGCGGTTCTTGCAGCCACCGCCCTTAGATCGACTGCCCTTGAGGTCGAGGCGCACCCTCTGACGTGGGCAGAATATGTTGCGCGCCGGGGCAATTGGGTCTTCGACCAAGTGGGTGTGGCGCTTGACACCGCCGCCGACCGTCTGGCTGTCCAAGGTGCACTGCCGCGATGGATCGCAAACGCTTGGACGCAGGAGCACGATCTCGGTATCTCCCGGCATGGTTTCGATGACGGCCAGGCTTGCCTTTGTTGCATGTACCTGCCATCCGGAAAATCCAAGGACGAGCACCAGCTGATTGCCGAGGAACTCGGAATACCGGAAGCACACGAGCAGGTGAAAACGCTCCTGCAGACCAATGCCGGAGTTCCCAACGACTTTGTAGTTCGCGTGGCTACAGCGATGGCTGTGCCGTTTGAACCGCTAGCCCCGTTTGTTGGCCAGCCCCTGCGCTCCTTTTATCAGCAGGCTATCTGCGGCGGTCTGGTGTTCCAGCTTAGCGAAGGAAGTCGCCGCGTTCGAACTGTGGTTCCGATGGCCTTTCAGTCGGTGCTTGCCGGGATTATGCTTGCCGCGGATTTGGTCAAACATAGTGCGGGGTTTCCCATGAGCCCGACGACGAGCACTCGGGTGAATCTTCTGCGCCCCCTTGGCTCTCACTTGCACGATCCGAAGGCCAAGGACTCCAGCGGCCGCTGCATCTGTAGCGACGACGATTTCATTGCCGCTTACAGGCGCAAATACGGCGAGCGCGTTGATCAGGTAAGCGATGTCTCGGCCGCCTAAGCAGACGCGCACCTCTCTGTAGACGCAGGGGGCGCGGCTTGTGGGCGTGACCATGGGCGCCATTATGACACGCTTGGCCCGCTCCTTTGGCGGCCTATCGTCCTCCGCGCATGATCCCTGTTGCCGACGTGATGATCCAGCACCAGCCGCCATGGCACCAGAGGCTGGTCAAACCTCCGTTGTTGGCCGGTTTGGACAGTGCTGCATCAGGTCTCGACCGACGTCTCGACAGTCAGGGCTGCTTCGACGGGTGTGAAGATGTCAACATCGACCCCAGGCGCCCGAATCGTCACAATCAGGGCGTACCGAGCCAGAGCGTCGACGCGTTCCAGGTAAGGCTTCTCCTTCCACCAGCCCCCGACCGGGAACACGCCGATCGCGTCACGCTCGGCGAGATCGGCGGCGCTGCCCGACCAGAAATCGGCGTGCAACGAGCCGCGATCGCGGAAGGTGCCGAGCAGCCACTCTTCTCCGCCTCCAGCAGGCGCCCCTTCCTCCTCGTCCCGAGCGGCCTGATTGATGCGGGCTCGGAATTCGTCGACTGTCTCGGTCGCTGACTTTACTCTGAACCGAAGACCATGGGACGCGTAACGATGCCGGCGGGGGCCTCCCCCTTCACCTGG
>NZ_RZPH01000661.1:0-3430 GCF_004022825.1 Mesorhizobium sp. M7A.F.Ca.CA.004.04.2.1 | reverse complement strand
TTTCCACCCCTTGCAGGATGGACGCCATCCGCTCCAGGCCCATGCCGGTGTCGATCGAGGGGCGCGGCAGGTCGATGCGCTCCTCCTTCGTCACCTGTTCATACTGCATGAACACCAGGTTCCAGAATTCGAGGAAACGGTCGCCATCCTCCTCCGGGCTGCCGGGAGGGCCGCCCCAGATGTGTTCGCCGCGGTCGATGAAGATTTCAGAGCACGGCCCGCACGGTCCGGTGTCGCCCATCGCCCAGAAATTGTCCGAGGTCGCGATGCGAATGATGCGGTCGTCGGAAAAACCGGCGATCTTCTTCCAGAAGCCGGCCGCCTCGTCATCCGTGTGATAGACGGTGACCAGCAGCTTGTCCTTGTTCAGCCCGAACTCCCTGGTGATCAGGTTCCAGGCAAGCTCGATGGCGCGCTCCTTGAAATAGTCGCCGAAGGAGAAATTACCGAGCATCTCGAAGAAGGTCAGATGGCGCGCGGTGTAGCCGACATTGTCGAGATCATTGTGCTTGCCGCCGGCGCGAACGCTCTTCTGGGCGGTCGAGGCGCGCGAATAGGGCCGCTTCTCCAGACCGGTGAAGACGTTCTTGAACTGCACCATGCCGGCGTTGGTGAACATCAGCGTCGGGTCGTTGCGCGGCACCAGCGGACTCGATGCGACGATCTCGTGACCCTCCTTGCGGAAGTAGTCGAGAAATGTCGACCGGATTTCGTTCACGCCACTCATGATGCTGCCTTTTTGGAAGAGCCGCCGGGCCAACCGGCGGAAATGGGCTCTGCGTTTTAGAAGATTAGGACTTGGCCTTTTAGCCGCCGCGCTTCACCCTGTCCAGAAACACGGAATTGGTCCAATCCACGGCCTTTGCCGGCCGTTCGACCCGGCCTGGTTCCGCCGCCGAAACGCAAAACCGCCGGCACTGGGCCGGCGGTTTCGAAACGCAATAACGCGGAACTCGATTACATAAGCCTGAGATAATAGAACGCGATTATGGCCGAACTCCGGCCGGCATCGCGCACGAAGCTGTTACATCGCGCCGGATTCTTCCTCGAAACCGTCATCATCGCCGCGCTCAGGGCCGCCATTCTCGAGGAATTTTTCGGCGATCAGCCCGGCATTCTGCCTGATCGACAACTCGATCTCGCGTGCCGTGTCGGGATTGTCACGCAGGAACAGCTTGGCATTTTCGCGGCCCTGGCCGAGACGCTGCGAGTTATAGGAAAACCAGGCGCCAGACTTCTCGACAATACCAGCCTTGACCCCGAGATCGACCAGTTCGCCGGTTTTGGACACGCCCTCACCAAACATGATGTCGAATTCGACCACCTTGAAGGGCGGCGCCAGCTTGTTCTTGACCACCTTGACGCGGGTCTGGTTGCCGACGACCTCGTCGCGGTCCTTGATCGAGCCGATGCGGCGGATGTCGAGGCGCACCGAAGCGTAGAATTTCAGCGCATTGCCGCCGGTGGTGGTTTCAGGCGAGCCGAACATGACGCCGATCTTCATGCGGATCTGGTTGATGAAGATGACCATGGTGTTGGAGCGCGAAATCGACGCGGTCAGCTTGCGCAGCGCCTGGCTCATCAGGCGGGCCTGCAGGCCGGGCAGCGAATCGCCCATCTCGCCTTCAATTTCGGCGCGTGGCGTCAGCGCCGCGACCGAATCGACCACCAGCACGTCGATGGCGCCGGAGCGCACCAGCGTGTCGCAGATTTCCAGCGCCTGCTCCCCAGTGTCAGGCTGCGAGATCAGAAGGTTTTCGAGATCGACGCCAAGCTTGCGGGCATAGACCGGGTCAAGCGCGTGCTCGGCATCGACGAAAGCGCAGATGCCGCCCTTCTTCTGGGCTTCGGCGACGGTGTGCAGGGCAAGCGTCGTCTTGCCCGAGCTTTCCGGCCCGTAGATTTCGATGATGCGGCCGCGCGGCAGGCCGCCGACGCCAAGCGCGATGTCGAGGCCAAGCGAGCCGGTCGGCACCGTTTCAATCTCGACGACCTGATCGTTGGCGCCGAGCCGCATGATCGAGCCCTTGCCGAAAGCCCGCTCGATCTGCGACAGCGCCGCATCCAGAGCCTTTGATTTGTCCACTGCCTTGTCCTCTACCAGCCGCAAAGAATTCTGAGCCATGATACATCACCCCTTGGTCGTCAATGAAGGCCGGACAATCCGTAATCCCTGCCTATTTGTACCTTTTTTGTTCTCATTTGGCAAGAGGGGTCAAATAACTGAAAAACAAGCAATATCCGGATTTGTTCTTTTTTTGTCCAGGGATTCGATCAGGAATGCACCGCACGTTGGGCCAGACGGCTCCGTTGTTTCGACCTGCCGAATCGCCGCCTCGCATGCGAAGCTCCGTCGCACCTAGCGCTTGTGCGGCTGGAATAACAAAGGTCATATCGCCGGCATGCTGAAATCCGCGAAAATACTGGCCATAGGCGGCGCCCATATCGACCGACGCGGCCAGGTGTCCGGCGCTTACGTGCCTGCCGCCTCCAATCCGGGCACAATGCGCGAGGATGTCGGCGGCGGCGTCTTCAATGCTTTGCGCAGCGCCGTGCGGCGCGGCGTCTCCGCGTCGCTGATGTCGGTTCGCGGCGGCGATGCCGCTGCCGATACCGTTTCGCGAGCCATCGCCGAGACAGGCATTACCGACCTGTCGGCGGTCTTCCTCGACCGCACGACGCCGAGCTACACGGCGCTGATCGACAGCGAAGGCGAGCTGATCGTCGGCTTTGCCGACATGGCGCTCTATGAGTTGGCCTTTCCCAAACAGATTCGCCGCTCCAGGGTGCGCGAAGCAATCGCGGCCGCCGATGCCGTGTTCTGCGACGCCAACCTGCCGACGGCGGCGCTGGAACGGCTGGTCGCGCTCGCCGCGGGCAAGCCGGTTTTCGCCATTGCCATCTCGCCGGCCAAGGTGGTGCGGCTGATACCGGTGCTGAAGGAGCTCTCGCTGGTCTTCATGAACCGGCGCGAGGCCATGGTGCTGGCCGGCGTCGCCGCGAATGCCAGGGAGCGCGAGGTCGTCGACGGGTTGCGATGCAGCGGCCTCGTCAGTGGCGTGGTCACGGCAGGCGACGCGCCCGTGCTGGGGTTCGATGAAACAGGCGCCTTTTCGATCATGCCGCCCAATCCCCGAAAGGTCGCTGACGTCACCGGGGCCGGTGATGCGCTGGCGGGCGCAACGGTCGCTGCCTTGCTGCGCGGACTGCCGCTGCGGGTGGCCCTGCGCGAAGGCATCGCCGGGGCGACGCTTGCCATCGAAAGCGCCAACGCCGTTCCCGAGTTCACCGCCTCAAGCTTCGCGGAAGCGCTGGCTCTTGTGCCGGATGCCAGGGAAGTGGCATGAGACCGGCGAATTCATAGTGCCGCGATGTTGCCTGGTGTCCCGACGGACGCGCCGCATTCCGGATTGGACACCCTGATGACCCC
>NZ_RZPH01000660.1:0-3444 GCF_004022825.1 Mesorhizobium sp. M7A.F.Ca.CA.004.04.2.1 | reverse complement strand
GGACATCAGGAGGACCCGGTCATGAACCGTCGCGACTTTCTTTTGAGCGGTGCCGCCGCCCTCGGCGTCGTCGGGGCCGCAGCAACGATGCTGCGCATGGGCGATCCGCAGGCAGCACAGGCCGCCGAAAAATTCGAAGTCACCAAGACCGACGCCGAGTGGAAAGCCATCCTGTCGCCGGCCGCCTTCGACGTGCTGCGCAAGGAAGGCACGGAGTATCCCGGCACCAGCCCGCTGCTCAACGAACACCGTAAGGGCATCTTCGCCTGTGCCGGCTGCGACCTGCCGGTCTATTCGTCGGAGACGAAATTCGATTCCGGCACCGGCTGGCCGAGCTTCTGGCAAGAGATCCCCAAGGCTATCGGCACGACCGTGGACCGCTCGCTCGGCATGACGCGCACCGAGGCGCATTGCCGCCGCTGCGGCGGCCATCTCGGCCACGTCTTCGACGACGGTCCGGCGCCGACCGGCCTGCGCCACTGCATCAACGGCGTCGCGCTGACCTTCAAGCCCGCCACAGCCTGACAAATTCCAACTGGATATGAAAAACTCCGGGCTTGCGGCCCGGAGTTTTTTGCGCGGTCAGAGCTTTTTCGGGCGTGGACTGGAGGAGCTTCCCGAAACAGCTGCCCACGTATCTCTGTCTTGTCGCAATTCCTGACGGAAAACCGCCTTACACTTTTCCTGGAATTGCTCCGGTATCAGTGGCCGCCGCCACCACCTCCACCCGCCGCCGCGGCCGGCTTGCGGATCAACATGGTGAACAGGCCAAGCGTCGCAAACAGCACCGTCAGCATGAAGAACACATCCATGAATGACAGCAGCGCCGCCTGCTGCTGGACCATGCCCGACAGCTTGGAGATGGCAGCACTTGTCGCATCCAGGCCGGGGGTTTGCTCGAAATTGAGCGTCATGTTCTGCAGCTTGGTCTGCGCGGCTTCACTGCCCCATTGCACATGCTCGGAGAGCCTTGCGTAGTGGAAGGCATTGCGGTCGATCAGCACGGTGTTGATCAGCGCGAGGCCAACCGCACCGCCAAGGTTGCGGGTGAGATTGAACAGGCCGGACGCATTCTTCAGCCGCTCGGGCGGCAAGGTGCCGAGCGCGATGTTGTTGATCGGCACCATGCACAGCATCATCGAACAGCCGCGCAGGATCTGCGGGATGAGCAGCTCGTTGAAATCCCAGTCGGCGGTCAGATGCGTCATCCACCAGGTGCCGGTGGCGAAGCCGAAGAAGCCGATCATCATCATCAGCCGCGGGTCCATCTTGTTCGACAGGATGCCCGAGATCGGCGCGGTGAAGAACATGGCCAGGCCGCTGACGAACAGCGCCTCGCCGATCATCATCGAATCGTAGCCACGGATGCGCCCGAGATACACCGGGTAGAGATAGGTCAGGCCGTAAAGGCCGATGCCGATGACGAAGGAAAACAGCGAGCCGAAGGCGAAGTTGATGTTGGTGAAGGCCTTCAGGTCGACGATCGGCTCCTCGGCGGTGAACACCCGCCAGAAGAACAGCACCGCGCCGATGGTCATGACAATGGCGCAGATGAAGACGCCCTGGTCCTGCAGCCAGTCATTGTTGGGGCCTTCCTCGAGCACATATTCCATGCAGCCCAGGAAAGCCGCCATGCCGGCGAGGCCCCACCAGTCGAACTTGCTGAACAGCTTGAGGTTGGGCTTGTCGAAGTCGATCAGCGTCCAGGCCGCCGCTGTCACCAGGATGCCGGGCACGACATTGACCAGGAACAGCCAGTGCCAGGACATGGCATGGCTGATATAGCCGCCGACAGTCGGGCCGATGGTCGGCGCCAACGTCGCCACCAGGCCGATCATCGGCGAGACGAAGGCGCGGCGCGAGGGCGGGAAGATGGTGAAGGCAGCGGCGAAGACGCTCGGTATCATGCCGCCGCCGATGAAGCCCTGGACGGCGCGGTAGACAATCATCTGGTCGATGTTGGTGGCAGTCGCCGCCAGCGCACTGGCCGCGGTGAAGCCCGCCGCCGAGATCGTGAACAGCACCCGCGTCGACAGCATCCGGCTGAGGAAGCCCGACAGCGGGATCATCACCACTTCGGCGATCAGATAGGCGGTCTGCACCCACGGGATTTCGTCGGAGCTGGCGCTCAGGCCGGCCTGGATTTCCGACAGCGAGGCGGAGACGATCTGGATATCGAGGATGGCCATGAACATGCCGAACACCATCGCCAGGAAGGCGATGACGCGCCGCGTCGAAATGGTGTCAGGCACAGCCGGCCTCGCCGGCGGCGCTCCTGCTGTCAGGGTTGCGGTTGCCATGGCATTGCTCCCGTCGCCGCTCAGTTCGCGGCCACTGGGCCCGACCCGGATGGGGCGGTGCGGCTGTCGACGTCGACGATGACGCTCAGGCCGGCGCGCAGTTTGCCGCTCTTCAGGACATCTGCGGGCACATCGATGCGGACCGGAACGCGCTGCACGACCTTGGTGAAGTTGCCGGTGGCGTTTTCGGGCGGCAGCAGCGAGAACACGGCACCCGAAGCCGGCGCCAGCGACGAGACGGTTCCCTCGAAGTCCTGGCCGTCGGTCGCATCGACCGAGATCTTCACCTTCTCTCCGGGCACCAGCCGGGCAAGCTGCGTCTCCTTGAAGTTGGCGACGATGTAGAGCTTGTCCATCGGCACGATGACGGCGAGCTTCTGGCCGGGGCTGACAAGGTCGCCCTGTTCGACCGAGCGGTTGCCGACGATGCCGTCATAAGGCGCCTTGAGCACGGTGAAGGAAAGATCGCGCAGCGCCTTGTCATGGCTGAGCTGCAGGGACGCCAGCGTGCTCGCCGATTCCGCGCGTTGCGCCTGCAGCACGCCGATATTGGCCTGCGCGGCGGCGATCGTCGCGTCGGCGCCGACAAGGGCGGCATCGGCCTGCTGGACCGCCGTCTGGGCGTCGTCCAGCTGCGCCTGCGTGCCGACATGGGTCTTGAGCAGCTGCGAGGCGCGCGCCGCGACCTTGGCCGCATTGTCGGCCGCGGCCTGATCGGCGACCTTCTGCGCCTGCGCCTGCTGCAGCGAGGCGCGCGCTGCTTCAGTCTGGGCGTCGATACGGTCGAGCGTCTTGCTCAAGGTGGCGATCTGCGCCTCGGCCTGGGCGACGGCAATCTTGTAATCGCCGTCATCGACGACGAGCAGCGGATCGCCGGCCTTGACCTGCTGGTTCTCGCTGACCTTGACCTGATCGACATAGCCGGAAATCTTGGGCGAGATGAACGCCATGTCCGCCTGGACATAGGCATCGTCCGTCGAGATCATGAAGCGGCCCGTGGTCCAGTAATCGTAACCATACCAGGCGCCGGCGCCCAGCAAGGCGACGCCGATGACCGGCAGCAGGAAGGAACGCACCGAACGCTTCTTCTTGGCCGGAGCCTCTGCCGGTGGCGACGAGACCGGCTGGACAGGCACTTCCGGAG
>NZ_RZPH01000065.1:0-11815 GCF_004022825.1 Mesorhizobium sp. M7A.F.Ca.CA.004.04.2.1 | reverse complement strand
CGCCAAGGCCACGCTCGGGCAATCGGCGACGCCCGAAACGGTCGCCGCGTTCCAGCGGGAAATCGGCATCGATCGCCCGCCTGTCGAGCGCTACTTCGTTTGGGTCGCCCAGATGCTCCATGGCGATTTCGGCTCTTCGTTTGCGAGCCGCACCGGATATCGGCGTACCGTGGCCGAGATCATCGCACCACGCCTCTACAACACGATGTTCCTTGCAGCGGTGACTGCGCTGATAGCTGTTCCTCTGGCCTTGGGGCTTGGCATTCTGGCTGCGCTGTACCGCAACGGCTGGTTCGACCGGCTGGTGAATGTCGCGACACTGACAACCATTTCATTCCCGGAATTTTTCGTCGCCTATATGCTCGCCTACCTGGTGATCTCGCGCGACACGTTCATCGGATCCGATTTCGCTCAAACGCTGCCTCATTGGCTCACTGTCTTGCTGAACTGGATGCTCAATGCGGTTCCCAAATTTCCGACATTGTCGAATGTGAACGATCAGAC
The DNA here is from genome assembly GCF_004022825.1 of Mesorhizobium sp. M7A.F.Ca.CA.004.04.2.1. Classification (NCBI taxonomy): domain Bacteria; kingdom Pseudomonadati; phylum Pseudomonadota; class Alphaproteobacteria; order Hyphomicrobiales; family Phyllobacteriaceae; genus Mesorhizobium; species Mesorhizobium sp. M7A.F.Ca.CA.004.04.2.1. The sequence goes on along the minus strand of NZ_RZPH01000065.1, from coordinate 11,311 downwards.
GCCATTTTGGGAGCATCTCTGGAAAGTCGCCCTGCCGGCAATCACGCTTACGCTGGTAATCGTGGCCCACATGATGCGCATGACCCGAGCGGCCATCATCAACATGCTGGCAAGCCCCTACATCGATATGGCGCGCCTCAAGGGAATGTCCCCGATGGTGATCGTGCTGAGGCATGCCCTGCCCAATGCCTGGGCTCCGATCGTCACTGTGGTGGCGTTCAACCTGGCGTATCTCATCGTCGGAGTGGTCGTGGTCGAGGTCGTTTTCGTCTACCCCGGCATCGGCCAGCTGATGGTTGACGCGGTGAAATCCAGGGATGTTCCGGTTGTCCAGGCCTGCGCCCTGATTTTCGCCGCGACTTACATCCTTCTCAACCTGCTAGCCGACATTATTTCCATCGCCACCAATCCCAGGCTCTTGCACCCACGATGACCAGATCCGAATCTGTCGCGGCGGTTCAAAGGCTGAGGCGCTCGCGTGCCACCCGGGCGAAAACTGCGCTGAAGAAGGCACCGTTCAGCGCATGGTTCGGCATCGTCGTGATCCTCGGCTACGTCTTTGTTGCGGTCTTCGCGCACTGGATAGCCCCATATGGCGAGACGCAGGTTTTCAGCGAAGCCTTCGCGCCGTGGAGCCAGGAGTTCAAACTGGGAACCGATCAGCTCGGCCGCGACATGCTCACCCGCTTGATCTACGGTGCGCGCAATACCATCGCTATCGCGGTCGCGACCACGTTACTGTCCTTCGCGGTCGGCGTCTCGCTCGGCCTTCTTGCCGCATTGTACAGGGGGTGGCTCGACCAGATCTTGTCGCGTGCAGTGGACGTGCTGATGTCAATCCCGAGTCTGATCTTCGCGCTGGTGCTGCTGACGATCTTCGGCTCGTCGATCACGAGCCTGATTGTCATCATTGCGCTTCTGGATTCCACCCGGGTCTTTCGGCTTTCTCGCGCCGTCGGGCTTAACGTGGCGGTGATGGAATATGTCGAGGTGGCACGATTGCGCGGCGAGGGACCGAAATGGATCATCGCCAAGGAAATCCTTCCCAATGTCATGCCGCCACTGGTCGCCGAGTTCGGCTTGCGATTCTGCTTCGTCTTCCTGACAGTCGCGGCGCTGTCGTTTCTCGGCGTCGGTATTCAGCCGCCGACGGCCGATTGGGGATCAATGGTGCGCGAGAACGCGACCCTGATCACCTACGGCGATGTCACCCCGCTACTTCCGGCCGGCGCGATTGCTCTCCTTACCGTGTCCGTGAATTTCGTGGTGGACTGGTTCCTGCAAGCAACAAGCGGGTTGCGGGATGAAAAGTAGCGGCCCAGGCCCACGCGAAAAAGGAAAGGATCTGCTTCAAATCCGCAATCTGCATGTGGAGGGGTTCTCGGATGAGCGGTGGCATCCCATTGTCCACGGGGTCGATCTGACGCTGAAGCGGGGCCAGGTTCTTGGGCTGATCGGAGAGTCAGGCGCCGGCAAGTCTACCATTGGCCTTGCCGCAATGGGTTATGCCAAGCCGGGCTGCCGGATCACGCAAGGCTCGGTCCTGTTCGACGGGATTGATCTTCTGGCAGTCAATGAAAAAGGGCGCCGTCGCCTCAGGGGCTCCCGCATTGCCTATGTCGCGCAAAGCGCGGCTGCCTCTTTCAATCCGGCACATCGGCTCTTGGAACAAACCGTCGAAACCGCGGTGGCGCATGGACTTGCCGGCCGGGAAGAGGCGAACCGGAGCGCCGTCGATCTTTATCGACGCCTTCAACTCCCAGAACCGGAGACCATAGGCTTTCGTTATCCTCATCAGGTCTCCGGCGGGCAGTTGCAACGGGCAATGACAGCGATGGCAATGGCTTGTCGTCCGGACCTCATAATATTCGACGAGCCAACAACGGCGCTCGACGTGACCACGCAGGTTGAAGTTCTAGCTTCCATTCGCAACATCGTGGAGGAACTCAGCACCGCTGCAATCTATGTGACGCATGACCTGGCGGTGGTGGCGCAAATGGCGGATCGTATCATGGTTCTGCGCCACGGACGTACCGTGGAGGAGGCAGACACACGCCAGATGCTGGCCTCACCCAGCCAGGAATATACAAAAACGCTCTGGGCCGTACGCAAGCTCGCCAAGCCCGAAGTTCCAGCCGATGACTATCTGCTGACGATAGACAACGTTACCGCGGCCTATGCAGGAAAGGTCAAGGTGCTCCAGGATGTCTCCATCAAGGTTCCGCGCGGAAGAACCGTGGCTGTGGTCGGCGAATCCGGTTCGGGGAAATCGACGCTCGCTCGAGTCGTCACCGGCCTTTTGCCGCCAATTTCAGGCTCGATTTCTTTTGCCGGCCAGCTTCTTTCCACGGGCCTGAAGACGCGGCCGAAAGAGGTCCTGCGCCGCATACAGATGATTTATCAGATGCCCGACAACGCCCTGAATCCGCGCCAAACGGTCGAAGAAGTCATAGCTCGGCCGCTCGAATTCTACCTCGGCCTTAAGGGCGCGCGGAGGGATCGCCGGATCGGCGAACTTATGCACATGGTCGAGATGAGCGAAGATTTTCTGGAACGCCTGCCTGGCGAGCTGTCGGGTGGCCAAAAACAGCGCGTCTGCATTGCCCGGGCGTTGGCTGCCGATCCGGAGCTTATCATCTGCGACGAGATCACGTCCGCGCTCGACCAGATCGTCCAAGAGGAAATTCTCAAGCTTCTCATACGTCTCCAACGTGAACTCGGAATGAGCTACATCTTCATTACCCATGACATTGCTACGGTGCGCGCGATAGCCGACGAAATCGTCGTCATGCACCGCGGCAAAGTCGTCGAGCAGGGATTGAAGAGCGAAGTTCTCACGCCACCGCACGCGGCCTATACCGAACGGCTTTTGTCCTCTGTTCCGGAAATGAATCCGGACTGGCTGACAAGGCTGCTGGCCAGCCGGAAGATCTGACGGATCGGCTATCCGCGCCCGGCATGTTCCTCACTGTCAGCTTCCTGGAGCGCTAACGCTGCTCGATCAGCGTCTTCGCCGCATCTTTCCCCACCGAGAGGATGCGATCGGACAATTCCGTTCCGCCCACGGCGCGGGCCATTTGCAGCGTGCCGAGGAGCGTTGCGAAGACAGCCAGCGCCACGCCCTCCGGATCCTTGGCCTGCGGTAGCGCTTGCGCCAACTGGCGCACCAAAGCCAGCAGGTGGTCTGTATAGGCTTCACGCGTCTCAGGCGGCTGACGGGCGAGCTCCGGCAGCAGCGCGGCTGACGCGCAGCCCTTTCCGGGATTGTCCCGGTGCTCGGCCGACAGATACGTGCCGATGGCCATCTCCACGCCCGAAGCTAATGCTTCTGCCAGTTGCTGCGCCTGAAGCTCCATCGCCGCCGCCACGCTTTCGCGGACAAGCTGCGCCTTGGATTGAAAGTGCGGATAGAAGGCGCCGTTCGTCAGCCCGGCGTCGCTCATGATGGTCGCCAGTCCGGACGCGGCGATGCCGTCGCCGCGAAAGCGTTCTGCCGCGACCTCCAGGATCCGTCCGCGCGAGGCGTCCTTCCGGCCCTTTTCGTAGCGCATGGCTGCTATTCCTTTCTGCTATTGCATTATGAGTGTAATCTGATATTACGACTGTAATTCAACGGGCGCAAAAAAGCTAGCCCTCATGATTTTGGAGCACGAAATGAATGCGAATTCCGAAAAAACCGCTGTTGTGACGGGAGCCTCTTCGGGCATTGGCCGCGCCAGTGCCGAGGCTCTGGCAAAGGCGGGGTTCACAGTCTTCGGAACCAGCCGGCGCAAGGCCGACAACGGCCCGGACGGGGTGACCATGCTGGTTTGCGACGTGACCGACGGTGAGGCCGTTGCCGCACTCGTTTCTACGGTGCTGTCGCAGACCGGCCGGATCGACCTCTTGGTCAACAATGCCGGCGTCGGCCAGCTTGGAGGCGCCGAGGAATTCTCGATTGCACAGGTGCAGGCCTTGTTCGACGTCAATCTGTTCGGCGTCATCCGCATGACCAATGCGGTGCTGCCGTCGATGCGGCGGCGTGGCGAGGGGCGCATCGTCAATATCGGCTCTGTGCTGGGACTGGTGCCGGCGCCGTATTCAGCGCATTATTCGGCGGTCAAGCACGCGCTCGAGGGCTATTCGGAATCGCTCGACCACGAGGTTCGTGCCTTCAGTATCCGCGTCTCGGTCATCGAGCCGGCATTCGTTCGCACTGTCTTCGACCAGAACGGGATCCAACCGGATTCGCCGTTGCAGGAATACGATCAGGCTCGAGCTACGCTGGAAGCGCTGCTTCGCGATGTGATGCCTGTCGCCGATCGGCCCGAAGTGGTGGCGCAGGTGGTCGTCAAAGCAGCGACCGATGCCCGTCCGCAACGGCGCTACACCGCCGGCAGGGCAGCGCGCCAGGTCAGCCTGCTGCGTCGCTTTGCTCCCGCGGGGATATTCGACAAGAGCCTGCGCAAACAGTTCCGCCTGCCGGTTTGAACAACAGCGAGCAGAGGATTTTACGCACATGCGACTGGCAACGACAACACGATTGGCCAGCCCCCGCAAGGCGGAGGTGCCAAGCATGACACATGGGTTCAAGCGGTCGCCCCACTTACGGGCATCGTTCCAGGACACGCCAACGCACTCCGTCGATGTCGGCGGCACGGCATTCGTCTATCGGCAGCTCGGACCAAGGACGGGCGTGCCGGTAATCCTGCTGAACCATCTCGGCGCTCAACTGGACAATTTCGATCCACGCATCGTCGATGGCCTCGCCGCGACCCGGTGGGTGATTGCCTTCGACAACAGGGGCGTTGGTGCTTCAGGCGGCAAAACGCCGTCACGCATCGCCGAGATGGCACGGGATGCGGTCGCCTTTGTCCGGGCGCTGGGGTTCGATCAAGTCGATCTCTTCGGTTTCTCGCTCGGCGGCTTCGTGGCGCAGGAGATCGTGCTGACCGAGCCCAGGCTTGTGCGCAAGCTCATCCTGGCCGGCACCGGGCCGGCCGGCGGCCAAGGCATCGACAAGATGACGCCACTGACGATCGTGGACATGATCAAGGGTGCGCTGACTTTTCGGGATCCGAAATACTATCTGTTTTTCACCAGAACGGTGAACGGGCGCCGCGCCGCGAAGGCGTTCCTGCAGCGGCTGACAGAGCGCAAGGCCGACCGCGACAGGCCGATATCGCTTAGCGCGTTCGGCGCGCAACTCCGGGCGGTGAAGGCTTATGGACTACAGGCGCCGCAAGATTTGAGCGTCATCCGCGTCCCTGCGCTGATCGCAAATGGCGATCACGACAGGATGGTGCCGAGCGTCAATACCCACGATCTCGCCCGCCGCATTCCGGGGGCGCAATTGGTGATCTATGCGGATGCCGGCCATGGCGGGGTGTTCCAGAACCACGCGAATTTCGTTCCGAAAGCATTGGCCTTTCTCGAGGCCTGACACCCCTCACCGGGCGGCTTTCGTCCCGAACATCAACAATCTCTCAGAAAGTCACTGCCATGAAGGCATTCGTCGTCGACAAATACAGCAAGAACGGCACGCTGCGGCTGGCCGAAATGCCGGAGCCGAAACTCGGGGACAGTGATGTCCTGGTCGAGGTCCACGCCGCGGCGGTGAACCTGCTCGATTCCAAGGTCAAAACCGGAGAGTTCAAGCTGATCCTGCCCTATCGCCGGCCGTTCATCCTGGGTCACGACGTGGCCGGGAGGGTTGTCCGCGTGGGATCGAAAGTCCGCAAGTTCAAACTCGGCGACGACGTCTATGCGCGGCCGCGCGATGGCCGGATCGGGACGTTCGCCGAGTTCATAGCCATGGATGAAGCCGACGTGGCCCTGAAGCCCGGGAACCTCAGCATGGAGGAGGCGGCCTCGATCCCGCTGGTCGGCCTGACCGCCTGGCAGGCGCTCATCGAAAGGGCCAGCCTGAAGAGGGGACAGAAGGTCTTCATTCAAGCCGGATCCGGCGGCGTGGGGACATTCGCCATCCAACTGGCAAAGCATCTCGGCGCGACCGTTGCGACCACCGCCAGCGCGGCGAGTGCCGGTCTGGTCAAGGGGCTCGGCGCCGATGTCGTCGTCGACTACAGGAAAGACGATTTCGAAAAAGTCCTGTCGGGCTACGACGTCGTCTTGAACAGCCAGGACGCCAAGACACTTGAAAAGTCACTGAATGTGCTGAAACCGGGAGGCAAGCTCATCTCCATCTCCGGCCCACCGGATCCGGACTTCGCCAGGGAAAAGGGACTGAACATGGTGCTGAGGCTGGTGCTTCGCCTGCTGAGCCGCGGTATTCGAGCGAGAGCCAAGCGCCGTGGCGTGACGTTCTCGTTTCTCTTCATGTGGGCGCAGGGCGAGCAGTTGAGCAAGATCGCATCGCTCATCGAAGCCGGCGCGATCCGCCCGGTCGTCGATCGGGTCTTTCCCTTCGAGGCGACCAACGAGGCGCTGGCCTATGTCGAAACAGGACGCGCCAAGGGCAAGGTCGTCATCAAGGTCCGATAGCAACTCAGCTGCGATCGAGGTCAGCCGCGCCGGGCTGCATCGATCGCCGCGACGTCGATCTTCGTCATCTCCATCATTGCATCAAAGGCGCGTTTGGCTTCCTCGCCGCCGGCCGCCATGGCCTCGGTCAACGTGCGCGGCGTGATTTGCCAGGACACGCCCCATTTGTCCTTGCACCAGCCGCACGCGCTCTCCTGGCCGCCATTGCCGACGATGGCGTTCCAGTAGCGGTCGGTTTCCTGCTGATCGTCGGTGGCGATCTGGAACGAGAAGGCCTCGCTCTGCTTGAATGTGGAGCCGCCGTTCAATCCGATGCAGGGAATGCCGGCAACGGTAAATTCGACCGTCAACACGTCGCCTTTCTTGCCGGACGGAAAGTCGCTCGGCGCACGGTGAACGGCGCCCACCCTGGTGTCGGGAAAGGTCTCCGCGTAGAAGCGAGCCGCAGCCTCGGCGTCCTTGTCGAACCAGAGGCAAATCGTGTTCTTTGGCATCGTTGGCATTGCGTGTTCCTTTCGGTGTTGGGGTCGGCGGAGGTCAGCCCAGCAAATTACGTGCCGTGCGCATGAAGATCCTTGACCCGATCGGGATCAGGTCGTCGGGAAAGTCATAGTCGGGATTGTGCAAGGCAGGGTGCCGCTCGCCTGCACCGAGGAAGAACATCGCCGACTTGGCACTGTGGCCGAACAGGCCGAAATCTTCAGAGGCGCGCATCGGCAGGGCTTCTTCGCCGTGCGCGACGCCCTCTTCATCAAGTGCGCGCCGCAGATGCTCCACCGCGTCCGGCGCGTTGACGCTGGCGACGAAGATCTCGTGATAGTCCCAGCGGACGGAAAGGCGATGCTCGCCCGCGATCCTGGCGACCAGTGCTTCGGCAGCAGCGCACAGGTTTGCCATGCGCTCGTCACGCCGGGTGCGCAGCGTGGCCCACACCTCGGCGTGAGCCGGCGAGATGCCGAACACGGCTTCGCCCATCGCGGCATGGGTGACCGTCAGCATGGAGAAGCCGTCGTCGGCGAAGGTCCCGCGCCCGAGCGCCGGCAGCGCCGGCATCAGCTCACTGATCGCCAGCATCGGCGAAATGCCGGTCTCCGGCATGGACGAATGGGCGGTCTTGCCCTCCAGCACGATGCGCATGCCGCGTGAAGCACAGTTGACCACGCCGGCTTTGAGCCGCACCTCGCCAAATGGCACGCCGGGCAGGTTGTGCAATGAGAAAGCGAAATCCGGCGCGATCTCGCCGAAGCGCGGATCGGCGACGACACCTGCCGCGCCATTGCCGGTTTCCTCCGCCGGCTGGAACATCAGCACGACGCGGCCGCTTGCAGGCCTTTCGCGCCCCAACTGACGGCCGAGGGATGCCAGGATCGCGGTGTGTCCGTCATGGCCGCACATATGCGACTTGCCCGGCACGCGCGACGAATGCGGTACGCCTGAAAGTTCTTCGATAGGCAAGGCATCGAGTTCCGATCGGAACAGCACCGTCGGCCCCGCTTTGCCGCTGTCATATATGGCCGCGACGCCGTGCCCGCCGAGTTGTGTCAGCACCTTGTGCGGCCCCGTATCGGCGAGGAAGGCGACAACCTCCCTTGCCGTCTTCTCCTCTTCATTCGAGATTTCCGGGGCCTGGTGCAGCTGGCGCCGCCACGCCGTTAACTCGACGATGTCTCGGTTGGTCAGAGTCATGCCTTTTTAGCCTCCGCTGCATCCTTCATTGACACGCCCAGTCACAGGGGGTGTCGATGATGAATTGCTAGCGATAAAGGGCAGTTCCCGCCACAGTCCAAGTTTCAGGCTTCGGCAGGCCAGAAACGACCCGTTCTCCCGGCCACCCCCCAGCCTATTGATTGATTTCGGGTTCGACGAGCTTTGCCAGATTTCTGAGCGACTCCTGCCAGCCGAGATAGCAGGCCTCGACCGGAATGACGTCCGGAATGCCGGCCTGGGTGATGTCGATTTCGGTGCCGACCGACACTTTTTTCAAGATCACGGTGACCCGGATCTCGCCGGGCAGATTGGGATCGTCGAACCTGTCGGTGTAGAGCAGGCGCTCGCCCGGGACGAGTTCGAGGTACTCGCCGCCGAAGGAATGGCTGTCGCCCGTGGTGAAATTGCGGAACGACATCTTGAACGTGCCGCCGACCTTTGCCTCGAAATTATGAACCGTGCAGGTGAAGCCGTTTGGCGGAAGCCACTTGGCCAGCGCGTCCGCTTCAACGAAGGCGCGATAGACCTTTTCCGGGCTGGTCGTCAGAACGCGGTGCAAACGCACGGTGCCGGGCATATGCTGGATCCTTTCATAAATGCCTGTTCGATACCCCAAGGACGAACGAGGCGTAACAAGTCCGACATTGGTTTGCGAATTTTTTGACGGGATGCGGCCTGCCTCCCCCGCGGGCATGCCGTTCGATGCCGCGCCTATCAACACGAAGCTCGGGCGAGGCGGCGGGCGAACTGCACCGGCTCTGGAGCTGGCGTTCACCTGCTAAATCGGGTTCCTGAGCCATCTTGTTGTTCAGGCGCGGTTTTGCCGATTGGCGGGAAAGGCCGCGCGTCCCGGTCAACGCTTCGAACGCCGCGAAATAGGGTAGCGCGTCTTTGCCGTCCATGTGCCGATCATTAGAATTTGCATTTGATCAGAGTTGATTTCCTATCAGGCCGTTAACGCGGCCATGCTGTTAATCAGCATTTGCTAATGAGTCTTTCGAACCCGAGGCAAGCAATGACCAAGAATCTCGGCAATGCACGTCATACGCCGGCGAAGGACCTGCAGGTCTCCCTTCTAGGCAAAGCCGCGCCGGCACTGTTTCCGCTGGTCGTGGCGGCACTGGGCTACATGGTTGGCAAGCAGTTCTTCGGCATCTAGGCGCGCAGTTCCGTTCTCCCAAACGTTTCGGCGGACCGACCATGTCAACGCGCGGACCGCCGTTTGCATTGCAGCGGCGTGTCGCCGGACATCAACGTCAAACATGCACGTCGCCAAAGGACAGTTCGCCGTCGTCATCGGCCGTGAAAAAGACGATGGCAAGCAACCCGACATAGAATGCGGCCACAACAACCACGATCGCCACACCGGGAACGGGGCCAAGGGCGGCGCTGTCCACGGCTTGGCGAAGCGAGCCGGCAAAGCCGGTCCTGACGCCCACGGTTTGAAGGCTGGGTGTGGATATCTTGAGCACCCAGGCCAGCCAGAGGATCAGGAACAGGTAGATGTAATTCCGCCGCAGCCGACGGGCTAGCGCGACGCGCTGCGACAGCAGGAATTTCGGCGCGCGCAGGCCTTCGCCGACGATGAGCAGCCAGTCCGAGGCGAAGTCGGGCTGTGGGGAAAAGATCTGCGCGAAATAGTGGCGTTCGAACTGGCGTACGCGCGCCCGATAGAAATCGAAGAACCGATAGCGGCGCGCCTCGATCCACAGCAGCAGCAGGATCAGCAGCATGGCGAACAGCAGCACGCCGTGATGCGCACTGGCCGTCGAGAGTGATACCGAAAGCAGCGCCGCCACCACCGTGATTGCCCAATTGGTCGTCAGGTCGAGCCGGTCGCGCCATCCCGCCATGCGAGCGATCTCGGCGCGGTGGAAATGGGACAGCGTGTTGACGCGCTCCGCCGATGAAAGGACGGGGCCAGCGGGCTGTGCCGACGCATCGTTCATGGCATCCTCCGGCAAGGAACAGAACAGTTTGCCGGCAACATCGTTCCAAGACGCGTCACGCAAGAGCGGCATCGGCCACTCGTGATCTATCTCGGCTGCACGGCCCTTGAGAATCCTTCAGCCTTTAGCAACATGGCGGTAGGACTGGGAGCGCGAAGATGAGCAAGGCCATTTCCACCGCATCATCGAGGGTCCCGCGCAACACGCCGATGGCGCTGACCGAGGCGTTGGTCGCGCGCACCATGCGTGCTGTCGAGGATGCCGGGCCGACGCCGGGCATGGTTCACATGACCGATGCCGACTATGCGCGCATCCGCGACGAGGTGCTGGCCGGCGCTCCGGCCGGGCCGCTGAAACTATTTGCCTATGGCTCGCTGTTGTGGAAGCCCGCCGGCGAGGTGAGGGGCGGAGAACGCGCGGTGGCCAGCGGTTGGCATCGTTCGTTCTGCTTCACGGTGCAGCGTTTTCGCGGCACGGTCGAGCAGCCCGGCCTGATGATGGCGCTCGATCGCGGCGGCCAGTGCCAGGGCATGGTGTTCGAGATCGCGGAACCGGTGGCGGCTAACCTCGAAGCGCTCCTGCGCCGCGAAATGACCATCCTGCCCGCCGTCAACGTGCCGCGCTGGCTGCAGGTCAGGACCGAAGGCGGCCCATGTCGCGCGCTTGGCTTCGTCGTCGATCCCGCCAATCCGCGTTATGCCGGCAAGCTCGACAAGCAGGCGATCGCGGCGACGCTGGTGACAGCCGTTGGTCATTGGGGCTCGGGCGCGCAATATCTTTTCGAGACGATCCGCCACCTCGAAGCCTGCGGCATCCGCGACCGCAATTTGTGGCGGCTGCAGGAACTGGTAGCCGAAGAGATCGGGCTAACATCACAACTCACCCGTCCCTGAGCCATACCAGCATCTCGCCGGGCTCGCGGTTGTCCCAGGCGAAATAAGGAATGGCGGTCAGGCGCGTCTCGGCGGTGGCCGGCGGCTCGGGCCTGTAGAGCCCGTCCCGCCACCCGTCGGCGGCATCGGCAAGTGCCGCGGTCGACAGCGTCACCACGCCGCCGAGAAGTTCCGGCCGGTGCTGCGCTTCGATGGAGGCCGTCCGCGGCAGCGTCAGGCGATGCGGCTGGCTGTCATTGTCTGATGCCTCGACGCAATAGATCAGCGGGCCGCGCGACA
>NZ_RZPH01000659.1:0-3445 GCF_004022825.1 Mesorhizobium sp. M7A.F.Ca.CA.004.04.2.1 | reverse complement strand
GGTCTGGGCGGCAATTGTGTCGCCGGCATGCGTCTCGCCGACCTTGCGCACCGCGGCACTGGCTTCGAACAACACTGCCTGTTCGAGATCGGGCCACTGGTCGGTCGTGGCCCAAAGCACCGTGCCAGGGCCGGCGCCGACATCGAGCAGGCTCCTGGGTTGAAAGCCGGGCTTTGCGTCGCTCAGCGCGTCGAGGCTGGCGCGGATCGCGGCATAGGTCGCCGGCAGCCGCGTCGCCAGATAGGCTTTCACTGCCAGGTCCTCGGCCATGTGCAAACGGCCGTCACGCAACTCGGCACGATAACGGTCGGACAGCGTTTTTGCCGCTTGCTTGAGTACCGCAAGAGGAACGTTTTCGAGCAGGCGCTCGACACCTTGGCGAAGGGAGGCCGGCAACTCCATCTCACGCGCCCCGCGGGACGAGAAGGATCACCGAAGCGCCGGCAATGCAGAGCGCGGCACCGGCAAGATCCCAGCGGTCGGGGCGAACGCCCTCCACCAGCCACAGCCAGCCAAGCGACGCCGCGATGTAGATGCCGCCATAGGCGGCGTAGGCGCGGCCGGCGGCTGACATGTCCACCAGCGCCAGCAGGAAGCCGAACAGGGCAAGCGAGGCGAGGCCGGGAAGAAGCCAAAGCGGCGACTTTTCGAGCCGCCACCAGGCCCAGAACGAAAAGCAGCCGGCGATCTCGGCCAGAGCGGCGGCGGCATAGAGGACGTAGGTCATGAAAAAAAGGTCCCGCGACAGTCACGGGACCTTTTTCAGTGCAGGCGCCGGCAATGGCAAGCGGCAATGCTATTCCTGGTCGGCAACCTTGCGGCGGCGAGCCGGCTTGGCGGCCGGGCTCTTTTTGACGGGAGCCGTTTCACGATGCCCCATGTCGCGCATCTCAAGCGCTTTTTCGCATTTGGCCATGTAGTCGCGTGTCATCGGCAGCGTGTCGTTCTTCTTGGCGATCTGGATCTGGAAGATCACCAGGTCCTGCCAGCGGAAGGCGGCTTCCGAGGCCGCCAGGTAGAATTCCCACATGCGGCAGAAACGCTCGTCATAGATCGCCTTGGCCTTGTCGCGATTGGCGGCGAAGCGCACGCCCCAGTGCTTCAGCGTATCGGCATAGTGGAGCCGCAGGATCTCGACGTCGGTGACGACCAGGCCCGACTTTTCGATCGCCGGCATGACTTCCGAGAGCGACGGGATGTAGCCGCCCGGGAAGATGTATTTGCGGATGAAGGCGCTGGTCGCCCACGGCACGCCGGAACGGCCGATCGTGTGCAACAGCATCACGCCATCGGGCTTGAGCAGCGTCGCGCTCTTGTCGAAGAAGGTGCGGTAGTGGTTGACGCCGACATGCTCGAACATGCCGACCGAGACGATGCGGTCGAAACGCTCGTTGAGTTCGCGGTAGTCCTTCAGCTCGAAATGCACACGGCTTTCCAGCCCTTGCGCGTGCGCCCGGTCGGTGGCTACGCCATGCTGCTCGGTCGACAGAGTCACGCCCTGCACGTCGACGTCGAACGCCTTGGCGAGGTAGAGGCCAAGCCCGCCCCAGCCGGAGCCGATGTCGAGCACGGTCTGGCCGGCCTTCAGCCGGAGCTTGGCGGCGATGTGGCGTTTCTTGGCGGCCTGCGCTTCGTCGAGCGTCATGTCCGGCTGCTCGAAATAGGCGCAGGAATATTGCATGTCCTCGTCGAGGAAGAGCCGGTAGAGGTCGCCCGACAAATCGTAGTGTCGCTGCACGTTGCGCCGCGAGCGCGAGGCGGTGTTGATCTGCTGCAGCCGGCGGAAGGCGTGGCGCAAGCCTTCGATGGCCTTCGACCAGGTGGCGTCGATGCCGCCGCTGCCCATGTTCTGGAAGGCGATGCGCATCACGCCCAGCACGCCGCCTTCGAGAATGTCGAGTTCGCCGTCCATGTAGGCTTCAGGCACCGCCAACATCGGATCGAAGGTGATGGCGCGCTCGGCATGCGCGGTCTTGATGTGCATGTGCACCGGTTCGCCGCTGCCGTCGCCGAAAACCACAGCCGAGCCCTTGGGACCAGTCACCTTGAGATTGCCGGTACGCACCAGGCGGTCGAGAACGCGCTTCAACAGAATATTCATGACCAAATGTCCCCTCTCGGCCAGACAGGCTGCCTTGGCGCGTGACCGCGAAAATCAGTGTCGATTTCCCCGAAGATCTTGCGCCGAACCAAAGTTGCACAGCGTGCTTTGCGCGGCCAAAGGACGCGCGACGCCATAGTCTGCAACAATATATAGGGGTTCGAAAAGTTCCATTTGGCACAAAAATGCCCGGGCGAGAGGCCCGGGCATTGGTCCAGCATGGCTGGATGACGGCAAAGTGATCGAAGCACGCTTCAATCGAGATCGGAGCGCAGCTTCAACCTCTTTGCTATGGATGATCAGGCGTTGTCTTCGCCGCCTTCAAACTCGGTGTTCGGATCGAAGAAGTTCTCCGGCCGGGCGTTGTCGTTGATGTCGTCGCCATAGATGGCTTCGGCGGTGGTCAGAGTCTCGCCCTTGGCCTGGCGCTCGGCTTCGTCGGCCGTGCGGGCGATGTTGAGCGTGACGGTGACCTCGACTTCCGGATGCAGCGCGATCGCCACATTGGTGACACCGATGGTCTTGATCGGCTGGTTGAGCAGGATCTGGTTGCGGTTGATCGAGAAACCTTCCGCCGTCAGCAGATCGGCGATGTCGCGGGTCGAAACGGAACCGTAAAGCTGTCCGGTTTCGCCGGCGGAGCGAACGGCGATGAAGCTCTTGCCGTCGAGCTTTTCGGCGACCTGGGCTGCTTCCGACTTGCGCTCGAGGTTACGGGCTTCGAGCTGGGCGCGCTGGCCTTCGAACTTCTTCTTGTTGGCTTCGTTGGCGCGCAGCGCCTTACCCTGCGGCAGCAGGAAGTTACGGGCGAAGCCGTCCTTGACCTTGACGGTATCGCCCATCTGGCCGAGACGGGAAACGCGTTCGAGAAGAATGACGTCCATGGTTTTGTTCCTTCGGTTGGGCGCCAATCGATCGATGAGATCGACGCCGAATGTCTTGGGAACAGGTCAGGAAGCTTGAGCGCCTTTGGCGCTGGTGTCGCTGTCCTGCCTGTTGCGGCAGTTAGAGGTTTTGACCTCAACCCGGGATTTGATGTTCGGCCCTGCGGCGCCCGTCGCCGTGGGAAAGAGCGGGCGGCGAACCGCCCGCATTTGAGATATTAGCGAACCACGTAGGGCAGCAGGCCGAGGAAGCGGGCGCGCTTGATCGCCTTGGCGAGTTCGCGCTGCTTCTTCTGGCTGACGGCGGTGATGCGCGACGGCACGATCTTGCCGCGCTCAGAAATGTAGCGCTGCAGCAGACGCACGTCCTTGTAGTCGATCTTGGGCGCGTTGGCGCCGGAGAACGGGCAGGTCTTGCGGCGGCGATGGAACGGGCGCCGGGTCGGGATCTGATTGATGT
>NZ_RZPH01000658.1:0-3450 GCF_004022825.1 Mesorhizobium sp. M7A.F.Ca.CA.004.04.2.1 | reverse complement strand
GAACGATCTCACGGACGAGAGGCAGCAATTGGCGTTGGCATTCTGCCGACGTGTCGGCAACTGCGTCATCGCCGGGAGGTCCATCGAAGTTGAATTTCATCATTCAGCGCCCCCCTCGCCATCAATCAAAGTGTTTATATAACTAAATTCATTCCTCCTGATATACAATAGAGGTGGTACCAAAGCATAAGAGGCTTCGGTGGGCCTGGGAAGAACAGGACGATGCCAGGCTTTATGCTTCCCCTGGGTCAGGTTTGTCCTTCTGACAGGATCTATCGGGGTGCTTCAACCCATCGATCTCTGCGGCCGGTCGAACTCTTCAGCCAGGGCCGCATGCCACCATCCACCGAATGCACGGCACGAGCGGCTGCATTGCCTTCTGCAACCGCTCGCTGGATAGTCTCGGCATGTTGGCGACCCTGGCGACTCACTGGCCGCAAATTCTGGCGATCATCTCCGTGGTGATGGCGACGGTCGGCATCGTCCATGCCGTCATGACCAAGGAAGATGTCCGCGCCGCCACCGGCTGGGTCGGCGTGATGGTGCTGTCCCCGATCCTCGGCGTGCTGATCTATGCCGTCGCCGGCATCAACCGCATTCGCCGCGCCACGATCACCGCCCAGCGCCCGTTTGCCGATGGCGCGATGTCCGCCAAGCACGAGCGCGACGTCGCTGTCGAAGAGGCCCTGATCGTCGAGCGCTACGGGCAACGATTCACGGGCTTGCGGACATTGGGCGACAGGGTGGCGCGGCGCGCGCTCAATCCTGGAAATGCAATCGATGTGCTGGAGACCGGCGACGAGGCCTATGCCGCCATGTGCGCGGCCATCGATGGTGCCGAGCGCAGCGTCCTGCTCGAGACCTATATTTTCGACAATGACGCCGTCGGCCTGCTCTTCGTCCAGGCGCTTGCCGGCGCCGTCCACCGCGGCGTCACCGTCCGCGTGCTGATCGATGCCGTCGGCGCCCGCTACTCGGTGCCGAGCATCCTGGGGCATTTGCGCGAGGCCAACATCCCCGCCGATGTCTTCAACGGCAACATCGTCATGGGCCTGCGCCTGCCCTACGCCAATCTGAGGACCCACCGGAAGATCCTGGTGGTCGACGGCATCGCCGCCTTCACCGGGGGCATGAACATCCGAAAAGGCTTCTCCGCCGAATTCGCCGGCTCCAACAGCGCCAGGGACACGCATTTCCGGGTGACCGGTCCGATCGTCGCCGACCTCTTTTCGGTCGCCGCCGAGGACTGGCGCTTCGCCACCAACGAGGCGCTGAAAGGCGACGCCTGGCGCATCGCCCCGCTGGCGCCGTCGCCAGGCGCACCGATGATGGTGCGGGCGGTCGCTTCCGGCCCGGATGCCAGCAACGAGACCAACCACAAGCTGCTGATCGGTGCATTCTCGGTCGCCCGCAAGTCTATACGCGTGATGTCGCCCTATTTCCTGCCGGATCGGGAACTGATCAGCGCGCTGATCACCGCCGGCAGGCGCGGGGTCGAAATCGACATCGTGGTGCCGGCGGTGAACAATCTTTTCCTCGTCGACCGCGCGATGATGGCGCAGTTCGATCAGGTGCTCAAACACTATTGCCGTGTCTGGCGCACCGAGGGACCGTTCGACCATTCGAAGCTGCTTTCGATCGACGGCGTGTGGGCCTATGTCGGCTCTTCCAATCTAGACGCCCGATCGCTGCGGCTGAATTTCGAGATCGACCTGGAGGTGCTCGATGCCGGCTTTGCCAGCGAGATCGAGGCGCGGATCGGGTCGGCGATCGCCTCCGCCGTGCCGGTGACGCTGGAAGCTTTGCGAGCCCGGCCGTTTCTTATCAGGCTGTTCGACCGGGTATTGTGGCTCGGTTCACCCTATCTCTAAGGCGGAGGTGCGCTTGAGGAACTCGTCCGTCATGGAACATACGCGGAAATTGCCTATTTTCACTGTATCCGGCTTCTGAATTGATGCCAGCGAGGACGAGCAGCACAGAGATGCACAGAATTGGACGCAGCCTCCCGGCAAGCATGCTTCTGTCCCTTCGTGACCGCCGGATGCAGAAAGCGAATGCCGCCGCACTCAAGACGACAGCCACCACCGGCACGCTGGTTGCCTCCTACAATGTCCACAAATGCATCGGCGTCGACAGGAAATTCGACCCGGAACGGACCATCCGCGTCATCCGCGAAATCGATCCGGATCTCATCGCGCTGCAGGAAGCCGACAATCGCTTCGGCGACCGTAATGGGCTTCTCGACCTGCCCCGGCTCGAACGGGAAACCGGCCTGGTTCCGGTGCCGATTTCGGCCACAGGCAAGGGCCATGGCTGGCATGGCAACGTCTTGCTGTTCAAGAAGGGCGTCGTTCGCGACGTGCACCAGATCAAGCTTCCGGGACTGGAGCCGCGCGGCGCGGTGGTGGCGGAGATCGACCTCGATGGAAGCCAGACGCTGCGCATCATCGCCGCCCATCTCGGCCTGCTGCGCCGCTCGCGCTCCCAGCAGGCGCGCGTCGTGCTCGACCTGATGAACAGCCCGGACGAAAGACCGACCTTGCTGCTCGGCGACCTCAACGAATGGCGGCTTGGCAACCGCTCCGCTCTCAACACGCTGCATGCAACGTTCGGCCCGCAGCCGCCGGCGGTCCCCACCTTCCCGTCGAACCTGCCGCTGCTGGCGCTCGACCGGATCATGGCCAACAGGCACGGCATGATTGCCGCCATTAACGCGCATGACACGCCGCTTTCGCGCGTTGCCTCCGACCACCTGCCGCTGACGGCCTTCGTACGCCTGGAGCGTATCTCCGATAACGCCTTGATTTCTCCGGTGTCGCAAAGCGTGTAGATTTACGCTGGAACGCCCTGGCATGATCAGCTGACGAAATAGCGCTGCCACTCGAAGTCGGTGATGTGCGACGCCTGCCAGGCGTCGAATGCCGCCTGCTCGGCTCGCCGGCTCTCGGCATAATTGTCGCGAAAGGCCTCACCAAACGCATCCGCGCAGAAATCCGATGCGGCGAAGGCCTCGATCGAAGAATTGAGCGTACGCGGCAGTTTCGGCTTGTCGAGATTGGCCAGGTTCGACGTCACCGGCGCTTCGAGCGGCAGATCTTTCTCGATGCCCTCGCAGCCAGCCGCCAGGATCGCGGCGATCGACAGATAGGGATTGATGTCGGCGCCCGGCGCGCGATGCTCCAGCCGGCAGGCGCCGTCATTCGGCGTGGTGATGGCGCGGACGGGTGCTGTGCGGTTCTCGAAACCCCACGCGACGTCCTCCGGCGACCAGGCGCCACGATCGAAGCGGCGGTAGGAATTGACCGTCGGCCGAAACAACAGATGTGTTTCCTGCATCCGGTGGAGCACGCCGGCAAGGAACTTTTCCGCAACCGGCGTCAGCCGGTTCGGGCCGGCGGCGAAGGCCGGCTTGCCGTCGCGCCACAGGCTGACATGGGGATGCGCGCCGCA
>NZ_RZPH01000657.1:0-3475 GCF_004022825.1 Mesorhizobium sp. M7A.F.Ca.CA.004.04.2.1 | reverse complement strand
CGGCTTGCGGCGTGCGCGGTTCGAAGCTGATGCGGCGCTGTGTGTCGCGGGCTTCGAGCCACGAGGCGATGGCCATTGTCTCGGTGAGCACCCGGCCTTCGTCGGTGATCAGCACCGGCGTTTCCTGACGGTCGTTGATGCTGGCATAGGCATCGTTTTTCATCTCGGTGAGCATGTCGACGCGGCACAGGCGATAGGGTTGCCCGACGCGTTCAAAGGCAGCGACAAGCCCCATCGAGCTTCCCGCCGGGAAGCCGTAAAGGAGGATAGGTTCCATTTGTTTTCTTCCGTGATTGAGAGGATCACGCCGCGCAGCGAAACTTGACCCTAAACGCTTGTCGTCCCATGTAAATTACGCACAATTCTGTAACCAGGATCCGCCCATGAAAGACGTCGTCTCACGCTGCCCGATCGAAGAGACCATGCGCGTGCTCAGCGGTCGCTGGCCCACACTGCTGCTCTATTATCTGAAGGACGGGACCAAGCGGTTCAGCGACCTGAGACGTGACAACCCGACCGTGTCACATCGCATCCTGACCCTGGAACTGCGCAAGCTGGAGGACGCCGGTATCGTGCGGCGAACGGTGCGTCCGGGTTATCCGTTGCGGGTCGACTATGACCTCACGGCGCCTGGCCGCAAACTTGTACCGCTCATCGACGCGCTGGGCGCCTGGTGGGTGCATACGGAAGACGATCGCCAGACTTCATCGACACTGGAGACTTACGCCGGCATGGCGGCAGGTTAATTCTGATCGATTGAGGCAGGATGATCGCCGGCCAGTCGTCCAAACATCCTGAAGTCGTGGTAGGCGCCCTTGAACCGGGCTTTCTGCCGTAGCGTCCCCTCGTAGCGGAAGCCGGCTTTCTCCAGCACACGGTCCGATCCGGTATTGCCCGGCAGCGTCCACGCCTCGATGCGATTGAGCAGGAAAAACCGATGGCCGCAAAGAGCGACGGCAGCAGCCGCTTCGGTCATCAGACCTCTGCCCCAGAAGTCCGGATGCAACTCGTAGCCGATCTCGCCGCACTTCGATTTAGGGACGAACCAATTGTAGCGAATCGCACCGGCCATGGTCTTCGAAGCGCGATCCTCGATGATCCAGGCGCAGCCTTTGCCAGTAGGAAAGACCTTGCACATCCATCTCATTGCCCGATCCGCCACCGCCTTGGACGGCGCATCCCGCCAGTTCGAGAACCGGGTGACCTCGGGGATCGACAGGATATTCCGGAAGGCATCGGCATCTTCGAGGGCCGGAGCGCGCAGCAGCAGACGGGCTGTAGAGAGCGTCGGGAAGGTGCGGGCAGTTTTTGGCATCGGATTCTCACCTCACTCGGGACACCTGGACTATTGCCCGAAAGGGGGCGCTTCAACACTTCAACATTACGCGATGCATTTTTTTGCGAAAAACCAAACGTATGGGTTCTCGCGCAATTTTCACCGCTTGCCCGTCAAAAGCCATGATCGCGACTATTCAGACAGGAATGGCCATTGATCATTCCCATTCCATCGAACCGCGCCCGATGCCGAGCAGGCGCATGGTGCTGACCGGCCTCGCAGCCTTGGCGGGCCTCGCCGCCTGCAGCACCGTTTCACTGCCGTCAGGCGAAGGCGCCGGGGTCTCCTCCTCCGCCACGAGCACGCTGGCCAGCATCCGCGTCTCGGCCGGGCTTGCGCCGCTGGTCCCCGACCGGCAGCTCGAACAGGCCGCCCTGCAGCAGGCTGGCTACATGGCGCAGCGCCGCCGCATGAGCCACACCACCGGCTGGGGCAAGGATTTCGCCTCGCGCGTCAGGGACAGTCGAATTTCCGGTGCCGCGGCGGAGAACATCGCCGAGGGTCGTTTCGACCTCGAGAAACTGTTCGACATCTGGGTGCATTCACCAGGCCATCGCCGCAACATGCTCGACCCGCGCTTCACCCGCTTCGGCCTTGCCTATGTGCGCGATGGCAGCGACAGCAAGCTCCGTTACTGGAGCCTGGTGCTCGGGAAATAGAGCTAATCCATATGCGCTGCCGGCGCGCCGCCGGCAGGCGCCTGCTTGGGCTTGCGCAGCAGGAAAACAAACGGGATGGCAAGCAGCGTCATGACCATGAGTATTTTGAAGTCATTGACGTAGGAAATCATCATCGCCTGGAGATTGACCATGCGATCGACCTGCGAAAGCGCCGTCGGATCGCCGCTCGCGGCTGCCGGAGAGACCGCCCAAAGATTTGGGTTGAACGGGTTGATGAAGGCCGAAAGCTCGGCGTGGTTGACCTGCGTGTTGCGCACCATCAGAACCGTCACGACCGACACGCCGATGGACGAGCCAAGATTGCGCACCAGGCTGAACAGGGCCGTGGCATCGGTGCGGAAGCGCACGTCAAGCGTGGCGAAGGCGACGGTCGACAGCGGCACGAACACCATTCCCATGCCCAGCCCCTGGATGACGCCGGAGCTGATGATCAGCCAGTTGTCCATCTGCGGCGTGAAGCTGGACATGGTGTAGAGCGACTGCGCGGTCAGGAGGAAACCGATAACGACCAGGATCCGGGCGTCGATCTTGCTCATCAGCCGGCCGACGACCAGCATCGAAATCATGGTGCCGACACCGCGAGGCCCTATGACGACGCCGATGGTGACGGTCGGATAGCCGAAGATGGTCGACAGCATTGGCGGCAGCAGCGACATGCTCGCCAGGATGAGCACACCCATGACGAAGATGAACGCCAGCCCGGTCACGAAATTGCGGTCAAGGAAGATCTTGGGATCGATGAAAGGGTGTTCCGCAGTCATGGTGTGAATGATGAACACCCAGAAGCCGGTGAGCGAAAGACCAAGTTCGATCCAGATCTCGACCGAGGAAAACCAGTCGACCTCGCCGCCGCGGTCGAGCAGCAGCTGAAGCGCGCCGACGCCGAGCGATATCATGGCGAAGCCGAAGAAATCGAAGCCGCGCACCCGCCGGGCAACGGCCGGCAAGTAGGCGGCCATGCCGAGAAAGGCGACGATGCCGACCGGCAGGTTGATGAAGAACACCCAGCGCCAGTTGAAATTCTCGGTCAGCCAGCCACCCAGCGTCGGGCCCAGAATCGGCCCCAGCATGATGCCGGCGCCCCAAATGGCCATCGCCTGGCCATGGCGTTCCCTGGGATTGATGTCGAGCAGGAAGGTTTGCGACAGAGGCACGATCGCCGCTCCGAACACGCCTTGCATCAGCCGGAAGAACACTATGCTCTCCAGGCTCCAGGCGATGCCGCACAGCATCGAGAATATGGTGAAACCGACCACCGCCGTCAGGAACAGTTCCTTGCGGCCGAAGCGGTCGGCCAGCCAGCCGGTGACCGGCGTCATGATGGCGGCGGCAACGATGTAGGAGGTCAGCACCCAGTTGATGTTGTCAGGCGAGGCGCCGAGGTCGCCGGTCATGGTCGGCAGCGCCACGTTGGCGATCGTCGTGTCGAGCGCCTGCATGACCGTCGCCAGCATGAGCG
>NZ_RZPH01000656.1:0-3493 GCF_004022825.1 Mesorhizobium sp. M7A.F.Ca.CA.004.04.2.1 | reverse complement strand
ACCAAGGAGCATGCTCATGAAACTGATGGTCAACGGCGAGGCGCGTGAGATTGCCGCCACCACGCTGGCCGAGTTGCTTGCCGCGCTCGACTATGAGGGCGATTGGCTCGCCACCGCCGTCAACAGCGACCTCGTGCACAAAGCCAACCGCGCGGAGTTCCAGTTGAGCGACGGCGACCGGATCGAAATCCTCTCGCCCATGCAGGGCGGCTAGCATGTTGGAGCTTTATGGAACCGAGCTTTCGTCGCGCCTGCTTCTCGGCACGGCTCAGTATCCTTCGCCGGCCATCCTTGCCGATGCAGTCAAGGCATCGGGCACGTCGGTGGTGACCGTCTCGTTGCGGCGTGAGATGGCGGGCGGTAGGGCCGGCGAACAATTCTGGTCGTTGATCCGCTCGCTGGGCGCCAGAACCCTGCCCAATACCGCCGGCTGCCTCTCCGTCAAGGAAGCCGTCACCACCGCGAAAATGGCGCGCGAGGTCTTCGGCACCAACTGGATCAAGCTCGAAGTGATCGGCAATCACGACACGCTACAGCCGGATGTGTTCGGTCTGGTTGAAGCCGCCCGCATCCTGTGCGAGGACGGCTTTGCGGTATTCCCCTATACCACCGACGATCTCGTTGTCGCCGAGCGGCTGCTGGAAGCGGGCTGCAAGGTCCTGATGCCGTGGTGCGCACCGATCGGTTCCGCCTTGGGACCGGTCAACATGACGGCGCTGCGCTCGATGCGCGGATATTTCCCTGGCGTCCCGCTGATTGTGGATGCGGGGCTCGGACGGCCGTCGCACGCGGCCACCGTCATGGAACTCGGCTTTGACGCCGTGCTCCTGAACACAGCGGTCGCCAAGGCGGCAGATCCGGTCGGCATGGCGCGTGCTTTCGGTAAGGCGGTCGACGCCGGTCGTGAGGCGTTCAGTTCGGGAATGCTCGAACCGCGCGACGTCGCCGTGCCATCGACACCGATGGTCGGCAGGGCCGTTTTTTCATGAAGCTCGATCCCTTCTACCTGATCGTCGACAGCGCCGCCTGGATCGAAAGGTTGGCGCCGCTCGGCGTCAAGCTGATTCAGCTTCGCATCAAAACCATGGATGAAACCGGGCTGCGCGCGGAGATCCGCAAGTCGAAGGCCTGGTGTGTCCAACACAAAAGCCAGCTCATCATCAATGATTATTGGCGCCTGGCAATCGAGGAAGGCTGCGATTTCGTGCATCTGGGCCAGGAGGATTTGCAAACGGCCGACCTCTCGAGGATACGGGCAGCGGGCGTCAGGCTCGGATTGAGCACGCATGATCATGTCGAGCTGGAAACGGCCATGTTTGCCGAGCCCGACTATGTCGCGCTCGGTCCGATCTATCCCACCACTTTGAAGAAAATGAAGTGGGCACCGCAAGGGCTAGAGCGGATCAGCGAGTGGAAGCGGCGGGTGGCGCCGATCCCATTGGTCGCCATCGGCGGCCTCAACCCCGACCGCCTCGACGGCGTCTTTGAGGCCGGCGCCAACAGCGCCGCAGTGGTCACGGACATCACGTTGAGCTTCGACCCCGAAGCGCGCACGCGAGAATGGATCGAAAAGACGGACCGATGGCGATGAGACGAGAACCGCATGTGCTTGTCGTTGGCGGATCAGATTCCAGCGGGGGTGCTGGAATAGCACGCGACATCGAGACGATCTCTGCCGTTGGCGTGCGCACCTGTCTCGCCGTCACAGCGCTAACGGTGCAAACGCACGACGCCGTGATCGAAATCCATCATTCGCCACCCAGCATGGTGGCCAATCAGATGTGTGCCGCGCTACAGGCCAACGACGTAGCCACAATCAAGATCGGCATGCTGGCGACTGCCAAGATCATTGTTGCCGTTGCCGCAGTGCTGCGCAAATTTCCGCAAGTGCCGGCAGTACTCGACCCTGTGCTGGCCTCCACCTCAGGCCGCGCACTTCTGGAAGCAGGCGCTATCGCTGCCATGAAGCGCGATTTGATGCCGCTTTGCTGCATTGTCACGCCCAACCTTCCTGAACTGGCGCTCCTTACTGGTTCCGAACCGGCTTCGGATGAGGACGGTGCGCTCCAACAAGGACAAAGACTGCAGGCCGTCGGCCCTCAGGCCCTGCTGATCAAGGGTGGGCACGCGTCGGGTCCCCGATCGGCCGATATTCTGTTACGCTCCGATCATGAACCCATCCACTTCGACACGCCGCGCCTTGCTATATCGATGCGCGGAACAGGTTGCATGCTGGCCAGCGCGATTGCGGCGCATCTGGCGAAGGCGAAGTCGCTCGAAGATAGCGTGCGCGAAGGCAAGCTGTTTGTGTTCGAGAAGCTTCAGAAATGCCGGCTGAATAATCACAACGTTCTGCGTCCAGCCAAGCAGACCCATTTTCCAGAATTTTTCCAGTAGCGAGACTGGAGGGCTACTGCTTCTCTATGCCATCCTTACAACGCGTTGAGTTCCACTGTGCCGTCCAGAATTATCTGTCGTTGTCCAGAATTAAGCCGGGCTTAGAACTGAAACGAACCCGCCGAAAGGTACGAGCGGCCCTCACTCGATAAGGGTTACCAAACCTATTCCTGTGGGCTACCAATCCGCGTGGTGGGTGGCCTTAGGTTACCAATCAGTGTGGCGTCCGGAATTATCTGCCTCTCTCCGGAATTAAGCCGAGATTAGAAGATCGGTGCGGTATTGCGCCCGGTCAAACCGTGTCGATTTGCGGCGTAGCCGACGTGTCTCACGCTTGGCGGCGTCGCACGCTGGTCCCGATTGTCGCCCGAATATCTGCCTACCGGCGACAGTGAATGCGCCAAGCTAGACCTTCGTCGATAGGGCGGCTCCGGTTTACCAATCCTGTCGTCCTAGGTTGACCAATCCGTTGTCGACCGTGAGCGGGTTTACCAATAAGGGCGGCTATATTCTGCGCAAACCCAATCACCTGATGCCAATCCAGAATTAATCGTCATTAAGGGCATTGGTAAACTCAGTCTGAAACCCCACCCTTAGCCAGAAAACTCTCCTGTTTTCAATCGCATAGCCCGCCCGCCAGCAACCGATAATTCGGGACCGGTAAACCCGTGAAAGGCCCAATAATTCCGGACGTCACACCAGTCTGCCCTTTTATGCGACTTTTCGAGCACAGACCGGGAACATCTGACCGTTTCCATTCATCGCCCAAGGCCGGTTTAGCGCTGGAAAAGCCAAAGTGCGGGAGTAAGAATGGCCGCAACGGGGCCGGAAGCCGTCGGTCAGCTTTCGGGGAGTGATCCCGGTAAGTTCGCAACTCATTCGCTTCTTTTCTGCAGTCCCCGCCATTACGAGTTGGCGGTGTCGGTCGCCGAGGGGATCAACGCCATTACTGCGGCTAGTTCGGCCCTCCGGACGAGGAATGGCATGCGCGTCGTCCCATAGTGCTTGGCAAGATGGAAGCGGTGCATGCCTCCTACGATGTGAACTTGGCCTTGGTACTCGCCGAGCAAAGGCGGTGTGACACCGCGGCCATGCA
>NZ_RZPH01000655.1:0-3497 GCF_004022825.1 Mesorhizobium sp. M7A.F.Ca.CA.004.04.2.1 | reverse complement strand
CGATAACCCGCAGGGGGAACGTTTTTTCGAAATGCCTGACCAGCCGTAAGGGCATGGTCGCTATACGAGCTGTGCCGGACACCATAGGTGGAATCATGCTGAAGCCCTGCACGGCGACCTCGACACGTCTCTTAAGGCCATGCTCAAGCAAAAACCATTCCTCGATAGACGGCTTCATCGTACGCCCGAACCTGACCGCGACGTGCCTCATCGACATGTATCTCTCGAATGTAAGCTGCTGTGGCAGCTGCTTGTTTGTGGGACAGCCTACGCACACGAGCTTCTCGTCAAACAGCGCAACGCTTGAATGCACACTCGACGTGAACATATCCGGTAGAATTAGAAAATCGACGTCACCGCGCCGGAGAAGCTCATCGGGGCTATCGTCGACAGGCAGCAGTTCGAAGCTGACGGCGGGGGCTTCCCGTGAAATACGCTCCACAAGCTTTTCGAAAAACACGAGCGTGACGAAATCGGAAAGAATGATCCTGAAGAGGCGATCGGCTCGAGCTGGGTCAAACGGATCCGAAGAAATAATCGAGCACTGGATGTGCTGGAGAGCGTCGCGAACTGCGGGGGCAAATGCTGCCGCACGCGGGGTTAGAAATCTTTCGCGACCTCTTATCGTAAACAGTTCATCGCGGAAATAATCGCGCAGTCGGGCGACGGCCGCACTCATGGCGGGCTGACTCAGGTTAATCCTGCGTGCCGCCGCCGAGAGATTACGCTCCGTCAGGAGTGCGTCGAGCACAACGAGGAGATTTAGATCAAGTCCTTTGAAACGCATGTCATCAGCCATCCATGGGATGGATGCCTTTAACCGAAACAAACGACTTTAACAATTTAGCATTCTTGCAATCTTTTGTCGCAAAAAGTTTATGATGGATGACGTTAAGGTCCGACATATGAGCCGCGTGATCTGCCGAAGCGAGCAATCGTTCGTACTGTGCAGGTCAGAGATTGGCAGTTTGAAACGCCGGGCCGATGGCGCCGGTCTATCAACCAGCGTCTTCGGCGGCCCCGACCTAGCTAGGCGTGGAACCTAATAGGGTGCACCTTTCCAGTCCGAGGCGACTGATGGGCGGTTTGATCCTAAGCTGCCGTGAGGCCTGTGCCAATTGTATCGGCGAGCCAATGCAGCAGTCCGGCAGCGTTTTTGAGAGCTGTTGTAGGCTCGGCCTAAGCCCATTGGCGCAAGCCTATCTGAACGAAGCGCTTGGCCTTGCCGCTATCCGGTATGTGATCTGTGGTGCCTTCTCGTCCTGCTGTTCTTGTTTTGGAACGCCCTTATGGTGAGCCCATCCGGGACGTGGGGCACCGGGAGCACAAAGGTGCAGGCAGGCCGTCAATAGACCGTGGGCTGAGAGCCCGAGCTCGTTACATGGCCGCCCCTCGCGACTTTCCCGGATGCGCTGCGAGCGCGGATCAGTAGATGTCGTGTTGCCCGCCAGCTCCCGTCTTTGACCGAGCCAAGAAGGAGGAACGGGCATGCTTATCATCGGACTGGATATTCACCGCGCCTTCGCCGAAGCAGTGGCATGGGAGGAGGGCAGGCTCAGGCGACTCGGCCGCGTCGACATGCGGCGCGATCTGCTGGCGGCGTTCGCCGCGAAGCTGTCGCCGAACGATGTCGGGGTGATCGAGGCCACCGGCAACGCGACGTCCGCTGCAGCTGTGGTTGCGCCGCATGTGAAGAAGGTGGGGATCGCCAAGCCGAAACAGGTGTTTATCGTTGCCTATGCCAAGATCAAAACGACGATCGACGCCGACGTTCTTGCGCAGCTCTATGCCAGCGGCTTCTTGCCAGAAGTCTGGATTGCGGACGAGCCGACGCAGGCTCTGCGTCGACAGGTGACACGGCGCAATCAGATTGTCCGACAGAGATCTCGATTGAAGAGCGTCATCCAGTCGATCCTTCATAGCCACCTGATCCGTCCTGCCCGCATGCTGACCTGTGCGGCGCCAAGGGTCGGACCTGGTTAATCGAGCAGGTCGTACCGCAGGACGAGCGCCTCGCGATCGATGGGCATCTGCGCGAGTTCGACCGATTGGGCGAAGACCTCCAGGTCATCGAACGCGATCTTGTCCGCTCGGCTCTCGAGGATGAAGGCGTGAAGCGGCTGATGACCATTCCCGGCGTCGACATCACCGTCGCGCTGGCGATGAAGGGCGGCGATCGGCGACGTGTCGCGCTTCGACGATCCGCAGAAGCTCGTGACCTATCTCGGGTTGAACCCAAGCGTCCAGCAGTCCGGCCAGGTCCGGCCTACCATGGGCGGATCACCAAGCAGGGCCGTGGTCATGCGCGCGGCATGCTCGTCGAGGCGGCCTGGGCGGCCGCTCGTGCTCCCGGACCGTTGCGAGCCTTCTCCCTGCGGCGTGCGAGCCCGGCGCGGACAGCATGTCGCGGCCGTGGCAACCGCACGCAAACTCTCTGTCGTGATCTGTCATCTGTTGAGAAGGGCGAGAGTTACGCGTGGGCTCGACCCTCCCTGCATGCCAAGAAGCTTGCGCGATGTGGAACTCAAGGCCGGGAGCAAGGCTGTGCGCGGCCAAAAGGGAGCGCACGCCTACAACATAAAGAGCCACCGGGAAGAAGAGCGCCGCTGGGTGGAGCAGGCCGAGGGCGCCTATGCACGCCTCGTCGCCGGTTGGAACCCACGAGGTCCGAAGAGGGTAGGCACGGATGCCGCAAACGAGGCGCGACGATAGAAGCTGCGCGGCAGGGCTCTCATCTCGGACCCTGCTCTTCGCCACGCGGTCGTCCGTGCGCGACAGGAGAATAGCGCAGATTTATCAAAAAGGCTCTTGTCGATCACATCAGTGGTCTTGGGCGCTGTACGGCCGGGTGAAGACTTTGCAGGTGGCCCGGAAAGCGTTTGACCTGCAGCGAAGCAATTGTCGTCATTACGCGCTCGACCCGGGCGCCCAGCTTGGCATAAGGGCTACGTGGCCTCAGGAAGCGTCGTCGCCAATGCAGACCATGGACGAATTCCCAGCCGATGCCGAGATGCCGGTCGACCGTGCCTGTCGCCGTCCGGTGATGCGATGCCCCCGAGCGGATGAGTTCGCCCCGGATGCTCCCGGTCACGACGCACGGGTTCGGGTTCCAAGGCGCTCAGTTTTGTTCGCGCCCAATCGGTGTAGGACGCGGCAGAAATACGAGCGTGACGAAATCGGAAAGAATGATCCTGAAGCGGCGATTCGGTAGAGCCGGGTCAAACTATCCGACGAAATAAACGATCACTGGATGGGCGGGGGAGCGTCGCAAACTGGAGGGCAAGAGCTCCCGGACGCAGCGTTAAGTTTGAATACCTCCGCGGACATGGTCGCGAGCTTATCGCGCAAATAAATCGAGCAGCCGAGCGCCGGCCGCACTCATGACCGGCTGGGCTCGGTTAATCCTGCATGCCGCGCCCATGAGGTTACTTGTCCGGAGTGCGTCGAGCACAACGAGGAGATGTAGTTCACGATCTTTGAAAAGCGTGGTCAACCAT
>NZ_RZPH01000654.1:0-3498 GCF_004022825.1 Mesorhizobium sp. M7A.F.Ca.CA.004.04.2.1 | reverse complement strand
ACCTGACGATGGCGGTCGGCGCCAAGGTCAGCGGAATCGATCCGGTGCTGTCAGCCATGGGCAGGTTCGTCAACAACCGCGGCAGCGACGCTGTCACCGCAACCAGTGGCCGCTGGCTGATCTATGCGGCAAACCCAACCGGAAACACATTCGGCAATCTCGACAGCGGCAACACGGCGGTCTGGAACACGACGGCCGGCGCCACGGTGAGCGCGACCGGCAACCGCTACGTCTTTAACTATCAGCCGACGCTGACCTTGAAGTCCGAAAATGCGGCCAAGACTTATGGCGATACCGCCATGCCGGCACTGACCTATACGGTGTCGGGCTATCAGGCGGGCGTCACCAATGCCTATCTCGGCGACGCTGCCGCCAATACATTTGGCGGCGCGCCGTCGCTCTCCACCGCCACGCTGTCAGGCAACGAACAAGTCGGCAGCGGGCCCTATGCGATCAGCATCAGCACCGGCAACGTCGCTGCCTCGAACGGCTACGCCCTTGCCTTCAACAGCGCCGGCCTGCTCTCCATCGCCAAGCGTGCGGTGACGGTGATAGCGACATCAGGGCAGGGCAAGACCTATGGCGATGTCGATCCGTCATCCTACGCCTACAGCGTTTCGAGCCTGGGCACCGGCGTGGCGTTGGTCGGCACACTCGGCCGTGATGTCGGCGAGAATGCCGACATGTACGCCATCGGCCAGGGCACGCTGACCAACGGCAACAATTCAAACTATGACATCACCTATGTCGGAGCCGATTTCACCATCGGCAAAAGGGCGGTGACAGTCACCGCCAGCGCCGCCCAGGGCAAGACGTATGGCGATGGCGATCCATCGTCCTATGGCTATACCGTTTCAAATCTCGGCAGCGGCGCATCGCTGCTTGGCGCACTCGATCGCGTGACCGGCGAGAATGCCGGCACCTATGCCATCGGCCAAGGCAATCTCGGCGTGTCGAACGCCAATTACGCCATCACTTATGTCGGCGCCAACTTCACCATCGACAAACGGGCGGTGACCGTTACTGCCAATGCGGGCCTGGGCAAGACCTACGGCAATGCCGATCCATTGTCCTATGGCTACGCCGTTACCGATCTCGGCACCGGCGTCGCCCTTGTCGGCGCTCTCGGTCGGTCAGCCGGCGAGGGCGTCGGAACCTATGCGATCGGCCGCGGCAGCCTCACCGATGCCGCCAATGCGAATTACGACATCAGCTATGTTGGCGCCGGGTTCAGCATCGGCAAACGCGCCGTCACGGTCACGGCGGATAGCGGCTTGAGCAAGACCTATGGTGACAGCGATCCGCTGTCCTACGGCTACACTGTCTCGGATCTGGGCACTGGAACGGCACTTGTCGGCGCACTGGATCGTGCTGCCGGTGAGAATGCCGGCAGCCATGCGATTGGCCGCGGCACGCTCACTGATGCCGCCAACGGCAATTACGACATCAACTATGTCGGCGCGAACTTCAGCATCGGCAAGCGGGCGATCACCGTCACGGCCAATGCCGGTCAAGGCAAGATCTACGGCGACAGCAATCCCTCGTCATTCGGCTACAGCGTTTCGGATCTTGGTAGCGGAGCGCTGCTGGTCGGTGCTCTCGACCGCGCGGCCGGCGAGACTGTCGGCAATTATGCGATCGGCCAGGGCACGCTGACCAACGCTGAGAATAGCAATTATGCCATCAGCTATGTCGGTGCCGGTTTCAGTATTGGCAAGCGTGCAGTAACGGTGACGGCGAATGCCGGCCAGGGCAAATCCTATGGCGATGCCGACCCGTCATCCCTAGGCTATACCGTCTCCGATCTCGGTAGTGGCGCGGCGTTGACCGGTGCTCTCGATCGCGCCGCTGGTGAGACTGTCGGCGGCTATGCAATGGGGCAAGGCGGCATCACCAACGCCGCGAACTCAAACTATGACATCAGCTATGTCGGCGCGGACTTCAGCATCGGCAAGCGGGCCATCACCGTGGTTGCGGATGCGCAGAGCCGGCCACAAGGGACGGCCAATCCGCCACTCACCTACACGGTCGGCGGCTTGGGGCTGGTCAACGGCGACATGTTCGCGGGCGGCCTTTCGACCGAAGCCACCACTGCAAGCATGCCCGGCATTTACGCCATCGAGCAAGGCAGCCTGACCATCTCGGCCAATTACGAGTTGACCTATGTCGGCGCGGACCTGGTGGTGCAGCCTGCCAACGCGGTGCCGCCAACCGAAGCCGCCAGCGTCGTCGTCCACAATGCCGACATGCATGGCGGCGGTCAGCCGCCCCCTATCTTCTTTGCCGGCCAGCCCTCCGATGGCGGGACGCAGACGCTGGTCGAGGATCCGCGCCTGAACGGTCCCGCCCTCTGCCAGGGCATCGGAGACATCGCGTCCGTCTGCACTGTCGCGTCGGTTCAGTAGGCGTTTGCCCCCCATCTCGTATCGGAAAAGCCGGAGCCCCGACAATCGCCGGAGGCGCCGTGCGATCATTGTCAGTCTGCGTCAGCCGTTTGGATAGTAGCCGCCATCGGCGCCGTCGCCGATGTAGAAGCCGCCGCCTGAATCGTCTTGCAGTCGCTGATCCAAGTTCTCAATCTGGCTGAGCAAACCTTGGTATGCGCCGCCGTCAGTGGCCGAGCGATGGATGCTGTCGGCCCTCATCATCAGATCGTGCTCCTGCTCAGGGGTGATCGCCTTGGCCTCCCTTGCCTCGACGATCCCTTGCTTGACGCCCTGCAACTGGTCCAGGACGGCTCTAGCCTCGACAGACATGCGCTGCGGTTCGACCCTGTGGCGGTGTACCGCGTAAGCACTCGATAGCGGCACGGCCGCCAGTAGCGATGCGATTGCTATGATCCTTGGTGTGACATTGCGCATGGTCGCGCCTCCCTTCAACGGGAAAGCGGTGTGGATATCGCTTTCCGGACACGGGCAATCTCCTCCGTCGCGTCGCGGTGATCCTGTCATCGCCGGCGGTTCGTGGCCCGCAATATCCATATAGAGGCGTTCCAATCCCTGGGCTGGCAAGGAACGGAAAGTTGACAGATTGTGATCGCGGAGAGACCCGGCATGTCGTGCTGCCACAGCCCGGCAGCGGGCGTGCTGGCTACATGCGCATCAGCAGGCCGCCATCGACGGCAAGTTCGATGCCGGTGATGTAGCTCGCCGCGTCGGAGAGCAGGAACAGGGCCGCGTTGGCCATGTCCTGCGGCGTGCCGATGCGGCCGAGCGGCGCGTAACTCGCCACGGCCGAACGCTTCTCCTCGGTGTCCCAGCGCGCCTGCAGCGGGGTCAGCGCCATGCCGGGACAGATGGCGTTGGAGCGGATGCGTTCGCCGGCCAACTGCATGGCCAGCGATTTGGACAGCGCGCAGACGCCGGCCTTGGATGCCTGGTAGGCGTCCTGCGGGTTGGCGTCGCCGCGATACCACTGGATGGTCGAGAAATGCACCATGGCGCCGCCGCGTCCGCCCGCGCGCATGTGGGGTACGACCGAGCGCGCCGTGTGTACGAA
>NZ_RZPH01000653.1:0-3499 GCF_004022825.1 Mesorhizobium sp. M7A.F.Ca.CA.004.04.2.1 | reverse complement strand
CTGCCTTGGCGCCGTACTGCGCACCGGCGACGCCGCCCGCCATCAGCAGGAAGGCCAGCACGACGTCGACCGTCTGGTTGGTGGTGGCGTGGACCAGCGTCGTATAGGCGGAGGTGAAGATGATCTGGAACAGCGAGGTGCCGATGACGACGTTGGTCGGCACTTTCAGCAGATAGATCAGTGCCGGCACCATGATGAAGCCGCCGCCGACGCCCATGATCGACGACAGGAAGCCGATGCCGGCGCCAAGTCCAAGGACGGGGATGACGCTGACGAACAGTTTTGAGGCCCTGAAGCGCATCTTCAGCGGCAAGCGGTGGATCCAGTTGTGCTGACCGGATTTCTTCAGCACCGGCGCCGCACCGCTGCGCGTGGCGCGCAGCGCATTGACGCTTTCGACCAGCATCAGTCCGCCGACGGTGCCGAGCAGCACGACGTAGAGCAGCGAGATGAACAGGTCGAGCTGGCCGAGGCGGCGCAGGAAGGCGAAGACGAAGATGCCGCCGGTGGAACCGACAATGCCGCCGGCCAGCAATACCCCGCCGAGCTTGAAGTCGAGCGTCCCTCGCTTCATGTGCGAAAGGACGCCGGAGACGGAGGAGGCGATGACCTGGTTGGCGCCCGTGGCGACCGCGATCGCCGGGGGGATGTTGTAGAAGATCAGCAGCGGCGTGATGAGGAAGCCGCCGCCGACGCCGAACATGCCCGACAGGAAACCCACCGCCGCGCCCATGGCCAGCAGGACGAAGATATTGACGGAAATTTCCGCGATCGGGAGATAGATGCCCACCCGTCAGTCTCGATCAGTTCTGCCTGTCGGCGAATGCAACCGTTGCGGGCATCTTGACCCGACAAGCCAATTCGTTCTTGCCCCGGAGGTGCTGCGAAGTCAAACCGCGCTACGCCGCCGAAACAAAAAACATCTCAATCAGTTAACAGGCGAATGTGTGGCAAGGGCGTCGTGGAAACGACGCCTCTGCCGTTATTTGCGCGCCAGCAGCGCCTTGACCAGTTTTTCATCGACTTCGCCGGTCGCCGGCATCTTGTTGTCGGTCTGGAAAGCCATGATCGCGGTCTTCGTCTTCTGGCCCATCTTGCCGTCGGCGCCGCCGGCGTCGTAGCCGTTCTTGTTGAGAATGCGCTGGATGTTCTGGACGGCCTTCTTCATGTCGATGCTGGCTGTCGTCTGCGGCGCGCCGTCCTGCCAGGATTCGGGAATGTCGGCCGAATTGGCCGCCGCATCCAGCGGCTTGGCCTTCCACAGTTCGGTCGCGGCGCGGGCGCGTTCGAGCTGCTCTGGCCGCAGCGCATTGGCGATCTCGTCACGCTTGGCAGCGGCATCCTTGTCGCCGGTCTTGGCGACGAGCGCGAACCATTTGTAGGATTCCTCGAGGTTCTGCTTCATGCCGACGCCCTTGGCGGCGAGGATGCCGAGATTGAACTGGCTGTCCTTGACGCCGACGTCGGCGGCCGCCTGGAACCAGTGCGCGGCCGATTCATTGTCGGTCACGCCGTCTGCCGCCATGGCGAACAAGACGGCCAGATTGTGCATGCCGCTGGCGTTGCCCTGTGCTGCGGAAAGCTGGTACCAGGTCTTCGCCTTCTTGATGTCGCGCGCGACGCCGATGCCCTTTTCGTAGAAGTTTCCGATGCGGTATTCGGCCGGCGCGAAGCCGAGTTCCGCCGATTTCTCGTACCATTTGGCCGCTGCCGCCATGTCTTCCTTGACGCCGCGCGACTCGGCATAGCGCGAGCCGATCTCGAACAGCGCCTTGGCGTCGCCGCTGGCGGCGGCATCACGCAAGGCGGCAGGGCCGGCGTCAGCGGGAATGTCGAACTTTGCCGTCGTCGCCGGCGAAGCGTCCGCTGGCGGAACCGCGCCCGTGGTGTCCTTAGCGGCGGTCGGCTCAGTCGCCATAGGCTGCGCGTCGGTGTCGGCGGCTTCCGCGGCGACCGGAACGGTCGAGGCCGGCGCAGCCGAGGCTGTCGTCCCGGACATCGCCGGGTTCGCATCGGCCGATGTAATCGAGGCGACGGGCGCGGGAACCGGCTCTGCGGTCGGCGCGGCATCCATCGGCGGCTCGGCGCCTGGCGGCGTGGCAATCATGCTTTGCGCGGCCATGTCGTCCTTGGTTGCCGGTGCGGACGGCTCGGCCTGCCTGACGGTGTGGTCAGGCGCACTTTCCACTGCCGCGGGCTGCGCGTCCATCTTAGGTTGGCCGGCGGCATCGAGCGAGGCGGTCTGCACCGGCTGCGAGGCGACGATCGGCGCAACATCGTTGCTCGCCACCTGGGCCGGATCGGCGAAGAAGGCCTTGCCCAGTTGCAGGGCGCCCAGTGCCAGCAGGATCGCGGTTGTCCCCATCAGGATCGGTTTGCGCCGTGCCTTGAGCAGGTCGCCGATCCGCAGTGCCTTCACCGGTCCGGTCACCGTCGACTGGCGCTTCAGCGCATCGGCCTCGGCGGCCGCGGCCTGGGCCGCGCGCCGGGCAGCGGCGATGAAATCCGACTTCGCGGCGTCGGTGTCGCTGGGCTTGGCAGGCTGGCCGCGCTCGTCGCGCACGCGCTTCATGATGGCGTTGAGGTCAGGTGCGCCGGAACCGGGCTCCAGCGGCCGGTTGGCCATTTTCGGATCGAGCGGTTCGTCGAGATCGACGCTCGGGATCGGGGCAGTCGGCGCAGAGCCGGCCAGTGGCGGGATGTCCGCCTCCTTCTTGCCCTTAAAGGCGCGGGCCAGTCCGCCGAACATCGACCTACGGCCGCCCGCCTGTTCGTTCTTCTCGACAATTGTGTCGGAGCCGAGAGCAGCCATGGCCGCAGCCGCTGCGGCTTCGGCCGGCGTGCGCGTTCCCATACCCAGGCCGCCCAGATCGCTACGAGCACCCGGCTCGTTGCGCAGGATGGCGGCGGCACGGCCATCGAGATCGGCCAAGTCCCCAGTCAATGGCAGGGGCTGATCGATATCCATCGATGGCGCGTCCACGGCCATCTTGGGTCGCCGCACGCCGCGCCAGTTGCTCGGCTCGACCGGTGCCGCATCCAGCAATTCGCTCATCGCCTCGACCGGCTCGCCGGGTTCGAGCGAACCCAGCCGGTCGACGATCTTGAGCAACGTGTCGTGGATGGCCTCGAACGTTCTCGAATTGCGCTCGTCGGAGCGCCGCGTCAGCGTTTCAAGCGTCTTCAAATCCTGGGCGAGGCCGGAAACAGCGGTCGTATTGGCGCTCGAACCGGCAAGTGATTGCACCGCGTTCTCGGCGGCTTCGCGCGCTGCGCCAAGGATGGAATCGCGGGTTCCTGCGAGCGACTTTTCAATTTCGTTGAGACGCGGGCTGATGTCCTCGAATTCCGGCAGCGGGGTGCTGGGCCTGGAAAGATGGGCGGACAGGCCGGCAACCTGTGCTTCCAGGCTGCGGATCAGCGCCGGATCGATGCCGGCCACCTGCGCGGCCGACGCATCCAGCCGGCTTGAAATGTCTTCGAGCCGGCTCTCCAGGCC
>NZ_RZPH01000652.1:0-3509 GCF_004022825.1 Mesorhizobium sp. M7A.F.Ca.CA.004.04.2.1 | reverse complement strand
TGGGGTAGCCGTCAGGGTCGTCCTTGGCAGCCTTGCGCACCGCATTTTCGAATGTGCCATCCATGCAATAGCGGGCCTTGTAGGCCGCATACTGTCCCTGGAATTTGCCGTCGTAGAAGAAGCTGACTGAAGACGTGCCGCCGACGCTCGGTCTGTAGTGGTGGGAAACATGGACGTCCTTGTTGGCCGGAAAGGTCGAGCGCCACCAGTAGGTCGAACGCAGTTGCCAGAACGGCGTGTAGACCTTGGTCGTCTCGGTGCCGTCGCTGCCGGTGTCCTCGATGATGATGCCGCGGTTGACCCAGTCATCGACAACCGCTTGCGGCAGCTTGGCCAGCGCCGCCTTCGCCGCATCGCCGAATGGATAGAATGGCACGTTTTGCGCCTTCAACTCGGCGCTGATGTCGATGCCGAGCGCAAACACCTTCTGCTCCAACTGCGGCTTGACGGCAACGCCGTCGATCGTCACCTCGAAGCCGAGGAAATTGTCGCTCTGGTTTTCAGGGATCGCCGGGATTTCTTCGGGATTGCCCGATATTTCGGGCATCGGAAAGGCGACAATGGCCTCGACATCCCTGTCGGTGTTGTTATGGAAGACATAGTCGACTGTCACCTTTTCCGGCGAGATGAAAAGGTCCTCGCTTTGCATCGCCACGGCATCGCTGCGCGACAGGATCAGGCCGCCAGTGCCGAGTTCGGCAACCGAATCATTGGCGAAGGCGGGCGCGGGCGACAGGGCCAGCACGGCGGTCAGAATATATCGCAACATGGAAGCCCCTCGGCTGGAATGCTTGCAGGACCCTAGCGGTTTCAACGTGGCGTTCAAAGCCCTTCCGCATCCGCTAGCGCACCATAGGGAGCTGGACTACGGTCTGGACACGCGCCAGCGCGGTCTGGACTAACAGGTTCCGATCGGGCAGGAGTTCGCCCATGCGCAAGCTTCTCGTCATCGGCATCGGCGCCGGCAATCCCGACCACATGACCGTTCAGGCTATATCAGGCCTGAACCAGGCGGATGTGCTGTTCATTCCCGACAAGGGTGCGAAAAAAAATGAACTGGCCGAACTGCGCCGCCGGATATGCGACCGCTTCGTCACCAATCCGAAGTCGCGCCGCGTCGAATTCGACGTGCCGGTGCGCGACATGCCGGTAGAAGATGGGCCGGAGCCCTCCTACCGCGCGACCGTCGATGACTGGCACGAAGCCATCGCCGCCATTTACGAAGGCCTGATCCGCGACGAGATTGCAGGCGATGGCTGCGGCGCCTTCCTGATCTGGGGCGATCCTTCGCTCTACGACAGCGCGTTGCGCATCCTCGAGCGCGTGAGCCAGCGAGGCAATGTGGCGTTCGAACTTGAGGTGATCCCCGGCATTACCGCCGTCCAGGCGCTTGCCGCCAGCCACAAGATGGCGCTGAACCGCATCGGCGATTCCGTCCTCATCACCACCGGCCGCCGCCTGACCGAGGAAGGCATGCCGGACAATGCCGGCAGCGCGGTCGTCCTGCTGGACGGCAAATGCGCCTTCAACACGCTGGCCGACAAGGATGTCGTCATCCATTGGGGCGCCTATCTCGGAACGGAAGACGAGATTCTCATCTCTGGCCGTCTCAGTGATGTCGGCACCGAGATCGAGAGAACCCGTGAAGAAGCGCGCCGGAAAAAGGGCTGGATCATGGACACTTACCTGCTTCGCAAGCCAAGCGCAGAGGATTAGGCCCTACTGCCCTACTGCCCTACTGCCCTCACCCAGCATCAATCTCCGCCTGCAATGCCTCCATATGCGCCGCCGCCGCGGCCGAGGCTGCGCGCTCGATGGCGCGGAAGCGGCTGACCACAGCCAGGCCGACCGCCGTCAACTGTGCGCCGCCGCCCTTGCGGCCGCCGGTCTGTGCCGCCACCAGCGGTTTGCCGAACACCCGGTTCATGTCCTCGACCAGGTCCCAGGCGTGCTTATAGGACATCTCCATGCCGCGAGCGGCGGCCGAGATGGAGCCGAAGGCGGCGATCTGTTCCAGGAGTTCGATCTTGCCCGGCCCGACGCGCCCGTCGGGATCGAGATTTATCCGCAAGCTCAGCGACGGCATCTTTGCTCTCCGCGGTCACAACCCAACCTCATACTAGAAGCTCCCTGGCGAAACCGCTATTCCAAAAAGACATAGCGGGATCATCCATCCGCCTCGGCGGGCAGGCCGGCGCCGGTGTTTGCCCGATCGAAGCTCACCGTCTTGATCACCGCGAAAACCTTGCCGCCAAGATGAAGCTTCAGCGCCTGCCGCGACTGTTCGGTGATGCGGGCAAGCACGGTTGCGCCATTGCAGTCGATACCGACCTCGACCGCGGGCCCTTCGCCCGGGCTCATCGCGGTAATGGTCCCCGGCAGGATGTTGAGCGCGCTGAGACCCGTCGGCTTTTCGGTGGCGATCATCACATCGCGGGCGCGAATACGGATGCGCACCGGCGTACCTGCCTTCATCGCCAGCTGTGGCACCCGGAGCTCGCCCGCGGCCGAGCCGAGCACGGTCATGCCGAAAGCCTCGTCGTGATGCAGCACCCTGGTGTCCAGCACGGCGCCCCCCTCGCCGCGCTCCTCTGCCGGCAACAGGTCGAGCCTTTGCATCACCGCCTCGGTCGGCCCGCTGGCAACGACATTGCCCTGTGCCAGCATCACCACGTCGCTGGCCAGCCTCGCCACTTCGGCGACCGAATGACTGACATAGACGATCGGGATTTTCGTCTCGTCGCGCAGCCTTTCGACATAGGGCAGGATTTCGGCCTTGCGCGCTTCGTCGAGCGAGGCCAGCGGTTCGTCCATGAGCAGCAGTCTGGGGCTGGCAAGCAATGCCCGGCCGATCGCCACGCGCTGTTTCTCGCCGCCCGAGAGCTTTGCCGGCCGCCTGTTCATGAGCGGCCCGATGCCGAGCAGGTCGACGACGGCATCGATATCGGCGTAGCGCTCCGCCGGCGGCGTGAACCAGCGGCCGTAGCGAAGATTGCCGGCAACGCTCAAATGCGGAAACAGCCGTGCGTCCTGGAACACCATGCCGATGCGGCGCTTGTGCTTCGGCACGAAAATGCCGGCACCGGTATCGACCAGCACACGGCCGTCGACCTCGATGCGTCCCCTGTCGGGCCGGATCAGCCCGGCAATCATGTTGATCAGTGTCGTCTTGCCCGACCCAGACGCGCCGAACAGCGCCGTCAGCCGCCCGGCGCTTTCGAAGCGGGCGTCGATGGCGAAACCACCCAGCCGATGACTGATGTCGACGAGAACGCTCATTCGATGTCCAGTCGCCGGCCGACACGCCGCGCCAGCACCTCCGAAGCCACAAGTGCTGCCATGGAGATGACGATGGAGATCAGCGTCAGGCGGAGCGCCCCTTCATCGCCACCCGGCACCTGCGTGAAGGTGTAGATCGCCGACGGCAATGTCTGCGTCTCATTGGGAATGTTGGAGACGAAGGTGATGGTGGCGCCGAACTCGCCCATCGCCTTGGCGAAGGCCAGGAT
>NZ_RZPH01000651.1:0-3510 GCF_004022825.1 Mesorhizobium sp. M7A.F.Ca.CA.004.04.2.1 | reverse complement strand
GCACCAGGGTGGCGCCGCTTTTGAAGCGCGTCGGCGCCAATTTTTCCGCCGACACCCAAGTTGCGACCCTGTCGCTGGCCCAGCAGCAGATGGTCGAGATCGCCAAGGCGCTGTCGATCGAGGCGCGGCTGGTCATCCTCGACGAGCCGACATCGAGCCTGCCGCTCGCCGAAACCGACAAATTGCTCGACGTCATCAAGGCGCTGAAGGCCGACGGCATCAGCGTCATCTTCATTTCGCACCGCCTGCACGAGGTCGAGCGCGTCGCCGACCGCGTCGTCGTGCTGCGCGACGGCATGCTTGCCGGTACGCTGGGCAAGCACGACATCGGCCACGACCAGATGGTCAAGCTGATGATCGGCCGCATGCTGAAGGAGCGCGAAAAAGCCTCCGAAGCTGCGCGTGCGCCCGGCGCCGTAGCGCTTGCGGCCAAGGCCATCCGCACACCGGCCTATCCCGGCCGGCCGGTCGACCTCGACGTCAGGCGCGGCGAAATCCTCGGTCTTGCCGGCCTTGTCGGTTCCGGCCGCACCGAACTGGCGCGGGTGTTCTTCGGCATCGACTCGAAGCTTGGCGGCGCGCTCGAGCTCGACGGCAAGCCGCTCGCGCTGGCGTCCGCGGCCGACGCTGTCGCGCATGGCATCTTCCTGGTGCCGGAAGACCGCAAGCTCACCGGCATCCTGCTCGACCTGTCGATCGCCCAGAATATTTCGCTGCCCAATCTGCCGGCGCATGCGCGCCGCTCGCTGGTGTCCTCAAGCGCCGAGACCGCCACCGCCGAGAAGCAGAAGAAAGATCTCGGCATCAAGGCACCGTCGGTGCAGACGCGCACCGGCACGCTGTCGGGCGGCAACCAGCAGAAGGTCGTGCTCGGCAAATGGCTGGCCATGAACCCGAAAGTGATGATCCTCGACGAGCCGACGCGCGGCATCGACATCGGCGCCAAGGCGGAAATCTATGGCCTGATGCGCGCATTGGCCGATGCCGGCGTCGCCGTGCTGATGATCTCCTCGGACATGGAAGAGGTGATCGGCGTGTCCGACCGCATCGCCGTCATGCATGAGGGCCAGATCTCGGGTATTCTCGACAAGGACCGGTTCAGCCAGGAAAACGTGCTGCTCCTGGCGGTGGGCAAGCAGCCGAAATAGTTCTTGCCACGGGCCGCGCAAACGCGATCCGCTCAGGCATTGGGGAGAAGACGATGAGCAAGAAAGATCTCGGCCTGCTGATCCTGATCTTGGTGGTCGGGGCGATCGTGGCGATCATCAATCCGCGCTTCCTGTTGCCGATCAACCTCGCCAACACCTCGAACCTGATCGGCCTGTTCGGCATCCTGTCGATCGGCCAGGCCTTCGTCATCATCACCGGCGGCATCGAATTGTCGGTCGGCTCGGTGGTAGCGCTGCTTGGCACGCTGTTCATCGACTTCATCGCCGTGCGTGGCATGGAATGGCCGCTGGCCTTCGTGCTCATCCTGGTGCTTGGCGCCATCATTGGCCTGGCGCATGGCTGGCTGATCACAAGGCTCAAGCTGCAGCCCTTCGTCGTCACGCTGTGCGGCCTGTTGATCTACCGCGGCGTTGCCCGCTTCTACACCGCCGACGGCACCGCGGGTTTTGCCTTCGGCCAGAATTTTCCCGACCTCGAATTCCTCACCGCCGGGCGCTCCTATGGCGTTCCCAACAGCTTCATCGCGCTGATCGTCATCTCGATCGTCATGTGGGTGGTGCTGCACCGCTCGGTGTTCGGCCGCTATCTCTACGCCATCGGCAAGAACGAGGAGGCGGCGAAATATTCCGGCATCCGCACCGGCCGCGTCGTCATCGCCGCCTACGTCATTTGCGGCGTGCTGACGGCGCTGTCGGCGATCTATTTCGCCATGTACACGCGCTCGATCTCTCCGGCCAGCCACGGCCAGTTCTACGAACTCTACGCCATCGCCGCCGCCGTGCTCGGCGGCTTCTCGCTGCGCGGCGGTGAAGGCTCGCTGATCGGCGTCATCCTCGGCACGGTGCTGCTGCAGGAACTGCAGAACCTAGTCAACCTGCTCGGCATCCCGTCCTCGCTCAACTTCGCGGTGATGGGCGGCGTCATCCTCATCGGCGTGCTGGTCGACCAGCAATGGGGCGTGTTCCGGGAACGGCGGCTGATGGTCGACGCCACCCGAAAAAGCGCCGCCGGCGCGGCCGCGGAATAGCGCCTCGCGGCGAATGGCGGGCGATGGCTGCAATTCCTGAACCGTTGACGCTCAGGGCCGGCGCGCTCGAAGCCGAACTGGTGCCGCAAATCGGCGGCAGCCTCAGCGCGCTGCGCTGGCGCGGCATCGATCTCATGCGCAGGCTCTCGGACCATGATCGCGAAGCGGGCAACGTGCTTGGCGTGGCCATGTTCCCGATGATACCCTACGCCAACCGCATCGCCGGAAATACCTTCGAGTTTCGAGCGAAGCGCTGGCGGGTCCAGCCCAACAATCCGCCCGAAGCCATCAACGTGCATGGCAGCGGCTGGAAACACCCCTGGACTGTCACTGCAGCGGGCGACGCCCAGGCAACGCTGTCGCTGGATATCGCAGCCAGCCTCGAACCCTACTCCTATCACGCGACGCAGGCTTTCGTGCTGTCCGAAGAAGGCCTCGACGTGACCATGACACTGACCAACACGGGGCCGGTTTCCATGCCGTTTGGTTTCGGCCTGCATCCTTGGTTCGACCGCGACCCGGACGTCACGCTGCAATTCAAGGCCGCGCGGTTCTATCTGGAGGAACCGCAAGGCATCGCCGGCGATCCGATAGCGCTTGCGCCCGAACTCGACTTCGCCGAGAGCCGGCCTTTACCCGCCGGCTGGCGCAACAATGATTATGGCGGCTGGACGGGTGAGGCGACGCTTCGCTTTCCGGCGCGCGGCGCGGGTTTGCGCATCAAGGCCGATCCGATCTTCAAGCACCTGATGCTGTACGCCGATCCGGCCAAGCCTTACTTTTGCGTCGAACCGCAGACCATGGCATCCGGTGCTTTCAACCGGGGCGGATGGAGCGATCCGGACGAGGGCGCCATCGTGCTCGCCCCAGGTGAAAGTTCGGCCGGCACGGTGTCGCTGATGCCCTTTGCGCTTGGGGCTTAAAGCGCCCATCGCGTGAACGAGGCGTCAGGAGCCGACGATCTAGATCAGGCCCGACATGTCGGAAAAAGCCATCGCCTTGCGCAGCACCTCGGCGAAGCGTTCGCCGGCCGCTTCGCGC
This sequence comes from Mesorhizobium sp. M7A.F.Ca.CA.004.04.2.1, assembly GCF_004022825.1. Lineage (NCBI taxonomy): Bacteria > Pseudomonadati > Pseudomonadota > Alphaproteobacteria > Hyphomicrobiales > Phyllobacteriaceae > Mesorhizobium > Mesorhizobium sp. M7A.F.Ca.CA.004.04.2.1. The sequence goes on along the minus strand of NZ_RZPH01000651.1, from coordinate 272 downwards.
GGGCCGCTGTTGTCGATCGAGGTGACGCCGGACCCGGACAGAGTGACATTGGCGCTGCGTGCCAGCCGCGCCAGCACTTCGCCGCGTGACTCGCGGCCGCGCATCGCCAGACGCTCGGCCAGCACTTCAGGCGAGGCGGTGATCTCGACGATGGCCAGATTGGCATAGCGTTCGCGCAAGGAGGGGATGATCGCGCGCGACACATTGGCGACAGCGACACGGCCATTGGCGACGGACCAGTCGACATCGGCGGGGGTGCCGTAGCGCAAGCC
>NZ_RZPH01000650.1:0-3516 GCF_004022825.1 Mesorhizobium sp. M7A.F.Ca.CA.004.04.2.1 | reverse complement strand
GGCTGCGCAACAGCATGATCGGCGCGTTGATGCCGCTGTCGCGCAGCCGGCGGATGTTCTCGAAACGCGATTCGGCGATGCCGGCGACACCGCCGCGCAACATGGCGCGCGCCACTTGCGGCATGCCGCAAGTGCCCTTGGTAACGCCGAACACTTTTATGCCCGACAGCGCGCAGCGCTCGACGATCGTGCGCGCATTGCGCTCGATGCGGCCAAGGTCGATAGCGACTTGCGGTCCCGACATCACTACCCCCCGTAGACCAGCCCCTGCGGGTCGATCTCCGGCTTGCGGCCGGAAACGAGGTCGGCAAGGAATTTCCCCGAGCCGCAGGCCATGGTCCAGCCGACATGGCCGTGGCCGGTGTCGAGATAGAGATTCTTGTAGCGAGCCTGGCCGATGACCGGCACCGAGTTGGGCATCATCGGCCGCAGACCGGCCCAGAACACAGCCTTCTTCTCGTCGAAGGCACCCGGGAAAAGATCCTTGCCGGTGCTGATGATCGTCTTGAAATCGGCGGGCTTGAAAGTTCGGTCGAAGCCGGTGAATTCAGCCGTCGAGGACATCCGCAAGCGGTTGCCCAGCCTGGAATAGCCGATCAGCCGGTCCTCGTCGGCGCCGCCCATGGTCGGTCCCTTGCTTTCGTCCTCCAGGGGAATCGTCGCGGTATAGCCCTTTACCGGATAGACAGGCAGGTCGATGCCGTAACGGCGCCCGAGCAGGCCGCTCTCCGGTCCCATCGAGATGACCACGGCATCGCCGGCGACCGGGCCGGCCGACGTCATCACCGCGCGCACATGATCGCCCTCGATGTCGAGGCCTTCGACTGTCGTGCCGAACAGGAATTTGACGCCGAGCTTCTCGGCAGCATAGGCGGCCAGCCTGTCGACAAACTGCTTGGAATCTCCGGTCTGGTCGGTTGGCGAATAGACGCCCCCGGCAATCTTGTCCTTGACGCCGGCAAGGCCTGGTTCCAGCTCGACCAGCCGGTCGCGGCCGACGATTTCGATCGGCAGGCCGTGCCTGGCAAGATAACGGTAATTGTCGGTGCCGGTATCGAGGCTCTTTTGCGAGCGGAAGAAGTAGAGAATGCCCTTCTTGCGTTCGTCGTAGTGGATGCCGGTCGCTTCCGAAAGCGCATTGATGCAGTCACGCGAATAGAGCGCGAGCCTGAGCTTGATGTCGGTGTTGGCGCGCAGGCGCGCCACCGTGCACTGGCGCAGGAAACGCAGGCTCCAGGCGAGGAAATAGGGATCGAGGCGCAGCCTGACCTTGATGCCGAGATCATGGTTGTAGAGCCCGCGCAGGAAAGTCTTCAAAGCCGCCGGCGAGGCCCAGGCGGTGGCGTCACCCGGTGACACCAGGCCGGCATTGGACTGGCTGGTGCCTTGTGCCGCCGCCGGATGGCGCTCGATCACTGTCACCTCATGGCCGTCGCTGGCCAGATAATAGGCGGCCGCCGTACCGACGACACCGGCCCCGAGCACCGTTATTTTCATGCCATCCCCCAAGAGCTCCTCGCGGCGCGGCGCCTCCGCACCTTGCCGCGAAGGCCTTCAATAGCGCTTCGCTGCCCGCCTTGCGAGCCCTTGGGAGAACCCGGCTCAGCCGCGCGCGGAGTTCTTGCCGGTCAAGATGCGCTCCCAGGCGAGCGCGTCGGCGACGATCTGGTCGAGATCGTCGCGTTGCGGGGTCCAGCCGAGCTCGGCGCGGGCGAGATCCGAATTGGCAACCACCGCCGCGGCATCGCCAGGACGACGGTCGCCCATCTTCACCTCGAAATCACGGCCAAAAGCGCGGCGCACGCTGTCAATGACCTCGAGCACCGAATAGCCATGGCTGTAGCCGCAATTGGCGACGAGGCTTTGTCCCCCGGCACGCAGCCGCTGCAAGGCCAGGCGATGCGCCGCCGCCAGGTCGCTGACGTGGATGTAGTCGCGCATGCAGGTGCCGTCCGGCGTCGGATAATCGGTGCCGAACACCTGCATGAACGGCCGCTTGCCAAGTGCCGTCTCGCAGGCGACCTTGATCAGATGGGTTGCGCCCGGCGTCGACTGGCCGGTGCGGCCCTTCGGGTCGGCGCCGGCGACGTTGAAGTAGCGCAGCGCGGTATAGCGCAGGCCATGCGCGATCGACGCGTCGCGCAGCATCCACTCACTCATCAGCTTGGACAGGCCATAGGGCGATTCCGGCGACAGGCGGGCGTCCTCGCGCACCGGCTCCAGGCCGGCTCCGCCATAGACGGCGGCAGTCGATGAAAAGATGAAATTGGGCACGCCTTCGCGCACCGCGGTTTCGATCAGCGTGCGCGTCTTCGAGGTGTTGTTCTCGTAGTAACTGAGCGGGTCGGCGACCGATTCCGGAACCACGATCGAGCCGGCGAAGTGAATGATCGCGTCGACCTTGTTCTCCCTGATGACCGAGCCGACCAATTCCCGGTCGGCAACGTCGCCGACGACCAGCCTTGCCTCGGGCGCCACCGCCCATTCGAAACCGGTGGAAAGGCGATCGAGGACGACCACGCCCTCGCCGGCATCAAGCAACTCCCAGACCATATGGCTGCCGATGTAACCGGCGCCGCCTGTAACCAAAACCGTCATCCGCTTCCTCGCTTATCCAAGATTTATCGGAAACTGTCTCAACCCCCGCTCTACTGGAAAGCCCGCCGCATAACCATTGAAACCGTGGTAACCGGCATCGCCGGCTAGTGGCATCGTCCTGAAACAAAGTTGATCCACATCAAGGGAATAGGCCACGATCCGTGATCGTTAGGAACAGGTCCGGGGCGTGGCATTTTGACCAAAAAGGCCAGGTGGACGACCAACAGGCCAATGATTATGATCCCGCGCAAAAATTGGGAAGCCTATATGAACTATCAGCGGTTCTTCGAGGAAGCGATCGACCAGCTCCATGCCGAGCGTCGCTACCGCGTTTTCGCCGACCTGGAGCGGATCGCGGGCAAGTTCCCGCGCGCCATCTGGCGTTCCAATGGCCGCGCCGAGGAAATCACCGTCTGGTGCTCCAACGACTATCTCGGCATGGGCCAGCATCCCGACGTCATCGCCGCGTTCCAGAATACCGCTGGCAAGATGGGTTCGGGCGCCGGCGGCACCCGCAACATTTCCGGCACCTCGAACCCGCTGGTCGAACTCGAGGTGGAGCTTGCCGACCTGCACGACAAGGAAGCGGCACTGGTCTTCACCTCCGGTTTCGTCTCCAACGAGGCCTCGATCTCGACCATCGCGAAGCTTTTGCCCAACTGCCTGATCATCTCGGACGAATTGAACCACGCCTCGATGATCGAAGGCGTGCGGCGTTCCGGCGCCGAGAAAAAGATCTTCCGCCACAACGACGTCGCGCATCTGGAAAGCCTTTTGCAGGCGGCGGGACGCGAACGCGCCAAGCTGATCGTCTTCGAAAGCGTCTACTCGATGGATGGCGACATCGCGCCGATCAAAGAGATCGTCGAGCTCGCCGAGCGCTACAACGCCATGACCTATATCGATGAGGTCCATGCC
>NZ_RZPH01000064.1:0-11916 GCF_004022825.1 Mesorhizobium sp. M7A.F.Ca.CA.004.04.2.1 | reverse complement strand
TTCCAGTGGCCGGCGCCCGGTCGTGCCGACCCCTTCTGGCCTGCCGGCCATCTCCCCCTCAAGGGGGGAGATCAGCCTGCCGCTCGGCTTTCGCCAATCGCCAACGCTGCGGAAGAAGCGCCGGTGTCAAAGCTGCTAGTCTCCCCCCTCGAGGGGGAGATGGCCGGCAGGCCAGAAGGGGTCGGCACGACTGGGCTCCAGGTTCGCTTCTTCGCCGACGGCAATTTCTACACACCCGATCGAAAGGCGCGCTTCATCGCCATCCGCCCGACCACGGAAGTCCGCACCAGTCCCGACTATCCGCTGATCCTCAACACCGGCCGTATCCGCGACCATTGGCACACCATGACGCGGACCGGCAAAAGCCCGCGGCTTTCGCAGCACATCGCCGAGCCATTCGTCGAGATCCACCCGGTGGATGCGCAGCGCTTCGGCATCGGTGACGCCGACATCGTGCGCGTTTCCAGCCCGCGCGGTGACGTGCTGGTGCGCGCGCTGGTGACGATACGCCAGCGCCAGGGCAGCCTGTTTGCGCCGATGCACTGGACCGATCAGTTCTCGGCAAAGGGCCGGCTCGACACGCTGACCGCGCCGCTGACCGATCCCATTTCCGGCCAGCCGGCGCTGAAACATGTCGCCGCCCGCATCGAGAAATTCGCCGCAAAAGCCTTCGGCTTTGCGGTGACGCGGCATAGGCCGTCGCCCGATGCCGCGGCCTATTGGGCCGTGGCCAAATGCAAGGGCGGCTGGCGGGTCGAGCTTGCCTTTGCCGAAGACGACATCGACTGGGCCGGCTTTGCCGGGTCACTGTTCGGCGCGTCACCGGGTGCGGAAATGCTCGCCTATCATGACTGCGACGCCGGCCAGCATCGCATCGCCGCCTTCGACGGCGATCAACTGTCAGGCGCCTTGTTCGTCGCGCCCGGCCCGGTCGCCGTGTCGCGCGGCTGGGCGGCGGAACAGTTAAGTGCCGATCATGTCGACCGGCGCGGAAGGCTGGCGATCGTGGCCGGACGGCCGGGCGGGGTCGACGTCGATCGCGGCGCCATTGTCTGCTCCTGCTTCGGCGTCGGCGCCAACCAGATCGCCGAAGCGGTGCGCCGCGGCTGCGGCAGCGTCGCGGGGATCGGCGCGGCCCTGCATGCCGGTACGAATTGCGGCTCCTGCCGCGCGGAGATCAGGGTCATCATCGACGCGCAAAGTCTTCAAGCAGCCGAGTGATTGTCCCGACCAAAGGGGCCTGCGCGACGGCGCTGGTTGGGCTATGGTGGCGTAAGCGTGCTGCGCACGAATCGCCTTCAGTCAGGGTCATCCCAATGGCAAATCCCCCGCGCCGACCGACAAATCCGATGGCGGCCGCCGAAGCGGCTTTCAAGCCGGTGAAGAAGCCGGCCGCGCCGGTTCGTGAGCCCTCCGCCGCTCCAGGCGTCAGGGAGCTTGTTTCGATCCGGATCGACCGCGCCGTGCTGGACCACTTCCAGGAGGATGGGCCGGGCTGGCAGGACCGCATCAACGACGCCTTGCGGCAGGCGATAGAAGGCAAGCCGACGGCCGGCGGTTTGGGCGACGAGTAGCGCCCATCGCTTCGTCATCCACGGGCGGAGCAAGGAGCGTAGCGACGCGGCGCAGACCCCTGGAGCTGCTCCGCAGCCCAAGGGATACATGCCGCGACCTCAAAGCGCTGCAGCGGTGCAGAATTCTGTTCCGCTGCATTCCTCGATGGCTGTCACGGAATGGATCCCAGGGTCTCCGCGACGGAGCTTCGCTCCTGCTTCGCCCTAGGATGACGAAGTTGGGGAGGCTTCAGCCAAAGCGGACGTCGGCTCACGCCTCGAAGTGCAGGATATAGAGCTTGCGCGTCTTCTCGTGGATCGTCCATTCGCCTTTCCACCCTTTCGGCAGCACCAGCATTTCGCCCGGGCCGACGTCCTTGCTGCGGCCATCGGGACCATGCAGCGAGACCCGGCCTGACACGATGTGGCACGTTTCGGAATTGCTGTCGCGCGATGCGGTGAAGCGGCCCGGCGTGCACTCCCAGACGCCGACTTCCAACGTGCCGTCGGGCGAGGTCCACAGCGTCTTCGCTGCTTCGAACTGATTGCCGCTGATCGAGGTCGGCTTGGGCTCGGGCTCGCCGAGATCGATCGAGGCGAGATGGGCGAAGGTCTGGAAATCGGTCATGGCAGTCTCTTAATGTCCTGTGATGCGATCGGCGATTGCGGCGAGTTTCGACGTGTGCTGGAGGCCGGCCTCCTCGCGTTCGTCGGCGACGCGGTAGAGCTGATACATCGAGTGGACACCGAGCCAGCGCATCGGCTCGGGCTCCCACTTGCTGACCTGGCGGTTGACCCAGGGCAGGCGGGTCAGCTCAGTGTCGCGCCGCAGGATGAGATCGCGCAGCGTGCGGCCCGACAGGTTGGAACTGGATACGCCGAGCCCGACATAGCCGCCGGCCCAGCCGATGCCGGTCTCAGGGTCGAGACCGGCCGTCGTGCACCAGTCGCGGGGCACGCCCAGCACGCCGCACCAGGCGTGGTCGATGCGAAGCTTGGCTGTCTGTGGCAGAAGGCGGATGAGGATCGCGTGCAGGCTTTCGATCGTCGCCTGCTGCGTCTGGCCGCGCACGTCGGTCTGCGAGCCGTAGCGGTAGGGCACGCCGCGTCCGCCCATGGTGATGCGGCCTTCCCTGGTGCGCTGTGCATAGCAATAGGCGTGCGCGGCGTCGCCGAGAAGCTCATGGCCCTCCCAGCCGATCTCGTCCCATAGCGATTGCGGCAGCGGCTCGGTGATGATCTGCGCGCTGTTGAGCGGCAGCCAGAGCCGCTCATTGCCTGGTATGCCGGCCGTGAACCCTTCCGTGGCACGAATGATGATTGGCGCGCGCACGGTGCCGCGGCTCGTCGTGACCTTGCCCTTCTCGATGCCGGTCACGGTGGTCTGCTCGTAGATCGGCACGCCAATGCGTTCGACGGCTTCGGACAGGCCGCGCACCAGCTTGGCCGGCTGCACGCGCGCGGTGCCGTGGTGGATATAGCCGCCAAGCACATTTCTGATGTTGATGCGGGCTCTGGCCTCTTCCTGACCGATCAGGCCGACACGCTCGCTCGGCACGCTCCAGCCGATCGCATCGGCATAGGCGGCCTTGATCCGTTCGAGCTGCGGCGGGTTGGTGGCGACCGTCAGATTGTCGACCCGGCGGATGTCGGCATCGATGCCTTCGGTCTCGGTCACCGCGATCACTTCGTCGACCGTGCCATGCATGGCGGTTTCCATGTCGATGACGGCGCCGCGCGTCGAGGTCTGCAGATATTTTTCGCGCGACCAGCTGAAGCCGCCGGACAGCCAGCCGCCATTTCGGCCCGACGCGCCGAAGCCGGCGAACTCCCTCTCGACGATGGCGATGCGGATCGAAGGATCGGCCTTCTTCAGGTAATAAGCCGTCCACAAGCCGGTGTAGCCGGCGCCGACGATGCAGACATCGGCTTCGAGATCACCTGGAAGCGGCGCGCGGTAGGCCGGCAGGCCGATGTCGGCATACCAGAACGAGACGTTGCCGTTGACTTTGGCGTCCATGTCTAAAAATCCTGCGGGGAAAAGCGGTCAGGTCATCGTCATGTCGGCGCGGTCGTCGTCGGCAAGAAGTTTTGCATCGACGACGGACCAGCGCAGATCGACCGTGTCACCAATCGAGAACGGTGTGGCTTCCAGCGACGAGCGCACGATGGCGACCGAGCCGTCGCGAAGCGTCACCTGGTATTTCGAACCCGACCCCAGATAGATCGCTTCGCTGACCTCACCAGTGAGGCTGTTCTGCCCGGCGGCGGGAGGCGTGTTGGTGCCGGCAAGCGACAGCTTCTCCGGCCGCAGCAGGACCACCGGTTTGCGGCCGCCGGCGAGCTTGCCGTAGGCCACGATCTTCTGGCCGGCGATCGTCAGGCTGGTCTGGTCTCCGGACGCCTGGGCCTCGCCGCGCAAACTGGTCGATTCGCCGATGAACTTGGCCACGAACAAGGTCGTCGGCTCGTCGTAGAGCTGGCGGCCGGTTCCGACCTGTTCGATGCGGCCCTGATTGAACACAGCGATGCGGTCGGAGAGCACCAGCGCTTCTTCCTGGTCGTGCGTCACATAGACGAAGGTGGTGCCGAGTTCGCGGTGGATCCGCTTGATCTCCAGCTGCAGCCATTCGCGCAGTTTCTTGTCGAGCGCGCCGAGCGGTTCGTCCATCAACAGCAGCGGCGGATCGAAGACGATGGCACGCGCCAGCGCCACGCGCTGCTGCTGGCCGCCGGAAAGTTCGGAGGGATAGCGATGCGCGAAATCGGCCATCTTGACCATGTCCAGTGCTCGTACAACGAGACGGTCGCGCGCCTGCTTGTCCATGCCGCGCAAGGTGAGGGGATAGGCGACGTTCTTGCCGACCGTCATGTGCGGAAACAGCGCGTAGTGCTGGAAGACGACGCCGATGTTGCGCTTGTGCGCCGGCAGGGCGACGATGCTCTTGCCGCCGACGGCAAGATCGCCTGCGGTGAGGTCGGTGAAGCCCGCAACGACGTTGAGCGTGGTCGTCTTGCCGGAGCCGCTGGGCCCCAGCAGCGTCATGAACTCGCCCGGCTCGATATGCAGGCTGACATCATCGAGCGCGGTGAAATTGCCGTAACGCTTGGTTGCGCCCTTGATGTCGATGGCCGCGCCACGTTCCCTCGCAGTCATCTCAACTCCTCGTCGATTTCGAGCTGATGATCAGCCCGGCGCTGATGATCAGCGTCGTGGCAATGAAGATGATGGTTCCGACGGCCGTCACCGTCGGGTCGGCGTCGCGGGTGATGCTGGTGAAGATCTGCACCGGCAAGGTCTTGAGGTAGGGACTGGTGATGAACAGCGCGACGATGATTTCATCGAAGGAGGTGACGAAGGCAAACAAAAGCCCGGACAGGATACCGGGCGCGATCAGCGGCAAGGTCACGGTGCGGAATGTGGTGAAGCGGTTGGCGCCGAGGCTGGCCGCCGCCGTTTCCAGCCGCACGTCGAAGACTTCGAGGCTTGCCGATACGGCGATGATGACGAAGGGGATCGCCAGCATCGTGTGCGCGATGACGAAGCCGGTGGTGGTGCCGACAAGCTGGTAGTCGAGGTAAACGGCATAGATGCCGATCGCCAGCACCACGCCGGGCACGATCATCGGCGTGATCAGGATAGCGCGCAGCAGGCCGGCGCCGGAATGTTTCATGCGGCTGAGGCCAAGCGACGCCAGCGTGCCGATCAGCGTGGCGGCAACGGCGACGAGGCCCGCGACCCTCAGCGAATTGAAGAAGCTCGACAGCCAATCGGGATTGGTGAAGAAATTCGCGTACCACTGCCAGGAGAAACCGGAGGGTGGGAAGGCCAACGACTTCTTCTCGTTGAACGACATCGGGATGATGACCAGCGTCGGCATGACCAGCCACACGGCGACCAGCAGGCAGAACAGGCCGAGCAGGATGCGGAAGGGGGCCAGCCTCATGATCTGGCCGCCTGCTTGTGGCGCTGGCGCATCAGCGGTGCGGCGAGCGCCAGAAGCACGAAGGTCGCGCCCAGCAGGACGACCCCCATGGCGCCGCCGCGTCCCCAGTTGAGCAGGCTGAGCACCTGGCTCTGCACCAGCGTCGACAGCATGGTGCTGCGCGGGCCGCCGAGCAGGGCAGGGGTGATGTAGAAGCCGAGCGACAGGATGAAGACGATGATGGCGCCGGCGAAGACGCCTGGCAGCGACAGCGGCAGATAGATCTGCAGGAAGGCACGTGCGGGCCGCGCGCCGAGGCTGCGCGCCGCCTGCACGAGGCGCAAATCGATGCCGCGCATGACAGAATAGAGCGGCAGGATCATGAACGGCAGCAACACCTGCGCCATGCCGATGACGACTCCGGTCTGCGTGCGGATCAGCTTCACGCCGTCAAAGCCGAGCAGCCTGATGACCGAATTGATGATGCCGGAATCCTGCAAAAGGATGACCCAGGCCAGGGTGCGCACCACGCCGCTGACCCAGAACGGCACCAGCACGCACAGGATGAGGACCAGCCGCAGGCGCGGCCCGACCGCCGTCATGAGATAGGCATAGGGATAGGCGGCGATGACGCAGACGATGGTGACCCAGGCGGCGATGGAAAAGGTGCGCCACAGGACGGTGACGTTCACCGGCGTGGAGAAGAACCAGACGTAGTTCTGCAGGCCCCAGGCCGGGTCCGAAAAACTGCGCAGCGTGACGGTCAGCAAGGGATAGCCCATAGCCGCGATAAGCAGGAGCAGGGCCGGCATCGCCAGCAGCGACGGATAGGCGGCAAGGCGCAGGCGCCGCTGCGGCCCCTGCACGGCACCTGACGGCCGGGGATAATCACCCCCGGCCGTCGGCGTATGCGATGTCTGGCTCACGCCGTCACCTCAGTGGTAGCCGGCTCAGTTGCCGGCCATCAGCGCCGTCCACTTGTCGGACGCAGCGGCGAAGTTGGCGACCCAGAACTTGATGTTCTGCTGATAGCCGAGCTTGGCGTGGTCCGGCGTGTTGGTCAGGAAGGCGGCGACGGACGCGTCGACCTTTGGCTGTGCCTCGTTGTTGATCGGCGAGTAGGAGGTCTGCTCGGTCAGGATCTCCTGCGACTTCTTGCCGAGATAGGCGTTGATCAGCGCGTAGGAGGCATCGGGGTCCTTGGCGCCGACCGGGATGGTCAGCTGATCCATGACGACCAGCCAGTCCTTCCACACCGGCGTATAGGCAGCGCCATTCTTGACTGCCGTCATGGCGCGGCCGGTCCACATGATGATCATGTCGGCCTCGCCGGACTCGGCGAGCTGCTGGGATTCGGCGCCGGTCTTCCAGAAGATCGTGTCGGGGCCGATCGCCTTGATCTTGGCGATGCCCTTGTCGATGTCGGCCGGCGTCATGGCGTCGACCTTGCCGCCGTCGGCCAGGATGGCCTGTTCGATCAAGCCGCCGAGCGGGCTGCCGCTGCCGTCGATGGCGCGGGTGCCGGGGAATTTCGCGGTGTCGAAGAAATCCTTCCAGTCCTTTGGCGGATTGTCCTTGTACGTGTCGTTCTTGTACATCAGGACCATGCCGTAATTCATCGCCGGCACGCTGCACTCGCCGACCTGTCCGGGCGGGATGTGCGAGATATCGAGCTTGGTCAGGTCGAGCTTCTGGAACAGTTTGCCGCAATGCACGAAGGGCGGAAAATCATCCGTGTCGACGACATCCCAGGTCACATTGCCTGATTCGACCTGCGCCTGGAGCTTGGCGATTTCGGTCGGTCCGTCGTTCAGCAGCTTGACGCCGCTCTTGTCGACGAATTCCTTAAGCGCGGCAACCTGGCCGTCCTGGTAGATGCCGCCATACGAGACGAAGGTCAGCGTCTTGCCCTTCAGCGACCCGTCCACCACGGTCCCGGCCGGCGGCGCGTTCTGCGCGTGAGCGGCGGCTGCGAGCAAGGCCAGTGCGGCGGCGCCGACAAGCCCGGCCAATCTTGATCTGCTTCCCATTTTCTAACCCTCCGATGGCTCGCTGTTTGATTTTGGCAGGCCGGGCGCGAGCGTTTTCCGGGCTACATATTGATCGAGGTCGACAGCGCCGCTTGTCGGCGGCGCGATGATCCACAGCACTTCGGCCACCGTATCGCCGACATTGATCGTCCGGTGCGGCGTCGAGGTCGAATATTCGATGCTGTCGCCCTCTTCGAGGGTGAAGCTCTCGTCGCCGAGCGTCAGTTGCACGCGTCCGCGCAGCACGAGGAACATCTCGTTCGCGTTGCCATGCGTGTAGGGCACGTCGCCGGTGGAGCCGCCGACGGCGAACTCGCCGCAATAGACTTCCATCTCGCGGATCGGCCGGCGCGACAGCAGCGTCTTGCGGTAGCCTTCGCTGGTCGGCAGCGCCGGCCGTTCGGCCCGTGTCAGCACCGCGTGCGGCGACACCTCGCGTTCGTCGAAAAGATCGGCGAGGCTGATGCCGAGCGCGTTGGCGATCAGCATCAGCGTGCTGGTGTTGGCACCCGAAAGGCCGCGCTCGAGCTGGCTCAGGAAGCTGGCGGTGGTGCCGATCATGTCGCCGAGCTGGCGCAGCGTCAGGCGCCGCGTGGTGCGATAGGCCTTGATGCGATCGCCCAATACCGTCGAGCGGCGCGCTTCGGCGCTGGTTGCGGCATTGTCGTTGAGTGCGTGATCCGCAGCGATTTTCATGGCGATCTCAGGGTTCACTTAACATGCTATTAAGTGAGGCGTCCTGGCAAGCGGAATCGCCTTGTCATTTGAAAATCATCGATGGACCTGCAGAGAGCCCGTAATCGGCCGACCGGCAACGCCGGTTCGGCTCGATCACTGGATCATGAAGCGCGAACTGAATGGCAGGCTTGCCGCGCCGACGGCCTTCGGGCTGATGCTGACCCGCGCGGGCAGCGCTTCGATGCCGGGGAATTCCCGGCCGATGTCGGCGCACAAGGCCTTGGCGATCTTCTGCGGCGCGTAGCTGGACAGGACGACCGTCCTGAATTCGACAAACTGGGTCAGTGCGGAAATAGAGGCTTTCAGGCGGTTGGAGCATTCCCCTAGCCATTCGCTGTAGGCCTCGCCAAGGTCAGGCCACTCGGGGCTGCTGCTCCAGATGATTTCGGACGGGCGCCGGCGCTTGGTCAGTTCGCTCTCCAGGCGCATCAGCCCATGATCGAAGCTGGCGCTGGAGTTTCCCTTGTAGATCTGGTGGTTGAGGATGAGCCTACTCTGCAGCCGTGCTCCCAGATAGAAGAACAAATAGTCGTTGAGCGGCTTGGCGACGCCGAACATGCTCTCGCCGCCGGCTGCCGCGGTGATATCGTTCTGCACGAAAACCGGCAGCTTGATCTGTTCCTCGATCTCCCCCTGCAAGGCTTTCAGCGAGGTGCTCGATCCGTTGCGGGTTGCAGCCATCGTGTCGACATCGTCGGGAACGGCCAGGCCGATGCCGGCAACCCGGCTGCGCGCCTCGACCGGCAGGCTGGTCATGGCTTGCCTGATCGCGCCGAACAGATCGCTGCTTTGCGGAAAGGGATTGGCTTCATCCGCCGGCAATTGCGTGTGGAAGCGCACGGTGCCGATGAAATCGATGAGCGCGATGTCGATCCTGCGGCGGCTGAAGCCGACGCCAACCGCATAGGCGCCCTCCGGATTGAGTGAAAGCGGGATGGTGGGCGGCCCGACGCGGCCGCGCTGCGCCTCGCCTTGCGAGACCAGGCCTTCCTGCTCGAGCGAACGGACGATGACCGAGGCCGTCTGCGCCGACAGGCCGGTCTTTTCGCCGATTTCCATCCGCGAAATGCCCTCGTTCTGAAGCAGCAGCGACAGCACCAGCCGCTCATTATAGCTGCGCACGCTCAACGCATTCAGCCCGCTCGCACGATCGGCGATGCGCAATGGATTGGGTGGTGCGAACCTCATGTCAGGCAAGGGTCGCCCCGTCGGTAAGAGCGCGCTGCCTCGCGGCGGTATGGTTGCTCATGTCGAGCGGCTCCAGCCGATGGCGTCGACCGCGCGGGCAAGTGCGGTGCCCAGCAATCTGTGCGCCTCGGCATCGATGTGAAAGCCGTCCGCTTCGCTGCACGAGACCACCGAGCCGGCATCGAAAAAGTGGAGTTCGAGCGAGTCCGCCAGAACCTCGAACTCGAGCGCGAGCAGGCGCGATTTCTCCGGCGCACCGGCGAAGATGGACTTCCATTCCTTGACGTCGTCCTGCATCGGCGGCGGGGCCACGATCATGATCTCGGGCGTCGAGCCGCCTGGCCCAGGCGCCAGCTCCTTGATGTCGTAGACGAGGCAGCCGATCCCCATCGCCACTTCCGACGGCGGCTTGTTGAAGCGGATCTTCAAATCGTTAGTGCCGAGCATGATGATGACGAGGTCGAGCGTCGCATGGCTCTGCAGGCAGGGGCGAAGATAGGTTCTGCCGTTTTTGTGGGCGCCCTCGATCGGGTCGTCGTGGACGGTGGTGCGGCCGCTCAATCCTTCCTCGATGACATACCAGTCGGGGCCTAGCTGAGAACGCAATATCCCCGGCCAGCGTTCACCCGGCCCATAGCGCTCGAGCGGCCCCCTGCCGGGGATCTGGCCGTGCGTGTTGGAGTCGCCGTAGCACAAGACTGATCGCATGTTTTTCCCGCCGGGACTGACAGCGCGCCGAAGCCGGCGAGCGCCAATCATGATGGATAGAGGAGCGATGAAAGGCAAGCAAGGGAATAGTCATTCAACATGACTAACTATTGACAGGGCGAATCCGCTGTGCTTCTAAAGTGCCCGGAGGAGTTCTCGACCGTCATCATCGTCCAGCAGGAATTGGGCTTCGGCACGCATGTGTTCGGGGGCGGGAGAATTGCGTGCATCGGTCGGTTTGCGACAACGAGCATGCATTGGGAGAGCGTCTCATGGCCGTACGCATTCGTACGGCCGGCCATACGAATTCGTAGGCCGGGGCAACCACAAGGAGGAGAGTTTAATGTTAGGATTGCTGAAAACCGTCGGCCTGGGGATGCTCGTTGCGTCCACGCTTGCCGTGACGTCGCTGGCGCATGCGGAAGACATCAAGCTGATGGACGGCGTGGCGCCGCGCCCCGACGACACGCGCATGACCGCGGCCGGTGCGTTCAAGAAGGACCCGCCCTGGGTCATCGGCATGAGCGACTTCGGCGTCAACGCCAACACCTGGACAGTACAGGTGGCGCATGAGGCGGAGAACGCCGCGGCCAAGGACAAGCGCATCTCGAAATTCATCCTGCTCGATGCCGGCTTCGACCAGAAAAAGCAGGTGGCCGACATCGAGGACCTGATCGCGCAGCATGTCGACGCGATCATCGTTCAGCCGGTGACCAGCACATCGGCCAATGCCAGCATCGCCAAGGCGGTCGCCGCCGGCATCCCGGTCATCCTTCACACCGGCCGCATCGATTCCGACGCCTACACCACCGAAATCCAGGGCGGCGCCGAGCATTTCGGCAAGGTGATGGGCGACTGGCTGGTCAAGACCGTCGGCGACAACGGCAAGATCTGGGTCCTGCGTGGCCTGGCCGGCCATCCGGAAGACACCAACCGCTACAACGGCTTACTGGAATCACTTAAAGGCACGCATGTGCAGATCATCGCCGAGGAGCATGGTGACTGGCAGTACGACAAGGCCAAGAAGCTGTGCGAGACGCTTTATCTGAACAACCCACAGGTTGACGGCATCTGGTCGTCCGGCGCTGACATGACGCGCGCCTGCGTCGATGTCTTCAAGCAGTTCGGCACGCCCGTTCCGCCGATTTCGGGCGAGGGCAACAATGGCTATTTCGGCCAGTGGATCACGGACGGGTTCAAGTCGATCTCGCCGGAATACAGCCCCGCCCAAGGTGCGGCCGGCGTGCGCGCCGCCGTTGCCCTTCTGGAAGGCAATCAGCTCTACAAACGCTATGTCTATAATCCCGACGGATGGGACCAGGACAAGGCCAAAAAATACTATCGCGACGACCTCACCGCCAATGTCTGGTGGCCGAGCGAACTGCCAGAAGACAAGCTCAAGGAATATTACGGCAAGAAGTGACGGCGCCGTGGCTGGCGGGGAGTGGACAAGCATTCCCCGCAGGCCATTCCATCTGTCGAATCCGGTTCGTTCGAGGGTTTCGTGACCAATCTTATCGAGATGTCCCACATTTCGAAGGCGTTCGGAGGGAGCAGGGCGCTCCATTCCGTTTCCCTCGATCTCAAGGCGGGCAGCGTCCACGCCCTGATGGGCGAGAACGGCGCCGGCAAATCGACGTTGATGAAGATCCTGGCGGGCGTGCATCAGCCCGATTCCGGTGAGATCTTCATGAACGGGGAGAAGCTCGATCCGAAATCGCCGCGAGCCGCACTCGATGCCGGCATTTCGACCGTTTTCCAGGAGCATTCCCT
>NZ_RZPH01000649.1:0-3517 GCF_004022825.1 Mesorhizobium sp. M7A.F.Ca.CA.004.04.2.1 | reverse complement strand
GCTCAATCCGGCCGCCTATGCGCGCCGGCGTACTCCGCCGCATCGGCAAGCCCGCGCGCATAGGCGACCGGATTGAGCACGCCGCCGCAACGATCCATCCAGCCGCCGGCATAGCCCGGCACGCCCGTCAGGGCTTCGATTTCCTGCCGATCCAATGTGACTGCCGGCCGGCCAAGCTGTGCCCATTGCCCGGCACGTGACTTGACCTTCTCGAAGGCGGCAGGCGAATGCGCAGGCTGGATCCATCCGTTCTGCACGGCGTCGCAGTCGATGCCGTGCTGCCGGATCAGGCGGAAAACCAGGTCGGCGCTGCCGGCGGCGAAATCGATCAGCCTTTCGCCGCGCGACGGTCCGAGATGGGCCAGTATGTCGACTGGATCCATTTTGGCGAAGTTCGGCACGACAAAGCCCGCATTCCTGCCGGTCGCACCCCAGGCGATGAATTCGGCTTCGAGAACGGCGACGGAAAGGCCTTTCCCCGCCGCGTGCAGCGCGGTGGAAAGACCGGAAAAGCCACCGCCGACGATGGCCAGGTCGACAGCGAGCCCGCTCTGCAGCGCCGGCCGCTCGCGGCGGTTGCGGCTGACGGCATGCCACAGCGAAGCGCCATGCGTTTCCCGCCGAACCGTGGCATTCATGACGGCGAAATGCTCCTGGCCGTCGCCGCCTTCGCCCGCTTATCTAACCAGGACCGCCGCGGTCTGTCGCCGAATAGGCCGTTCGGCCGGATCAGCAGTATGACGCAGAGCATGACGCCGATGGCGGCGATCTGCAGCGCGGCGGCGCGAGCCTGCTGTTCCGGCGGGAAGAGGATGCTGGTCAGCGTGCCCGATCCGGCCCATATCGCCCACACCAGGATGCTGCCGATGACGGCGCCGAGATTGCTGCCGGAACCGCCGACGATCAGCATCACCCAGACCTGGAAGGTCAGGATCGGCAGATAATTGTCCGGCGCGATGAAGCCGGTGAAATGCGCCTGCAGCGCGCCGGCCAGCGCCATGATGGCGCCGCCGACGGCAAAGGCCTGGACGCGGTAGAAACGCGCGCTCTTGCCAAGCGAGATCGCCGCCCGCTCATCCTCGCGCAACGCCTTCAAGACCCGCCCCCACGGGCTGCGCGACAAATGTTCCAAGGCGAGATAGGCGATCAGCGTCACCACCGAGACCACGCCAAGGTTGGACAGGTTGAACAGCAGCGGCGTCTCGGCAAGGCTGCCGAAGGGGCGCGGAATAAAACCGATGCCGAACGGGCCGCCGGTCAGTTTCTGCGCGTTGAGCGCGACCAGTTGCACGACGACGGCGACGCCGAAGGTGGTGATCGCCAGATAGTCGGATTTCAGCCGCAGCGTTGCCATGCCGGTAAGCGCTGCAGCGATGCCGCCGACGACCATGGCGCCCGCCCAGCCGACAAGGATCGGCAGGCCGAAGCCGCCCAGCCGCGCGGCATCGTCCGGTGTGGTCAGCAGCGCCGATGTGTAGGCGCCGATGGCGACGAAGCCGGCGAGGCCGACATTGAACAGCCCGGTCAGGCCCCACTGCAAATTGAGCCCTAGCGTGACCAGCGAGAAGATCAGCGCTGTGGTCAGGAAGAAGGCGCCGTAGCCGAGCAGGTCCATCAGCGTTCCCTCACACCAAACAGGCCGATCGGCCGCACGAACAGCACCGCCATCAGGATGATGAAGGAAACGGCGGCGCGCCACTCGGCGCCGATCAACTGCACCGCACCAGCCTCGGCGAGCCCGATGATCAGGCCGCCGAGCACCGCACCGGGAATGCTGCCGATGCCGCCGAGAATGGCGGCGGCGAACATCGGCAGCAGCATGTCGAAGCCCATGAACGGGCGGATCTGCACCAGAATGCCGATCATCACGCCGGCGACGCAGGCGAGAGCGCCGCCGATGACCCAGGTGACGCGCACCACGCTGGCGACATCGATGCCGACGATGCGGGCCAGCGCCGCGTTCTGGCTCAAGGCCTGCATCGAGCGGCCGGTCTGCGTGCGCGTTATCAACAGATGCACGCCGAGCACCAGCACCGCGGTCAGCAGCAAAAGCGCGATCTGGTCGGGTGTGATGCGGATGCCGAAGCCGATCGGCATGGCGATCTGGATCGCGCGGCTGAAATAGGTCGGCCGCGAGGTGAAGGTGAATTCGAGCAGGCTTCTCAGCGCCATCGAGGCGCCGAAGCTCGCCATCACCACGATGATCGCCTGGCCTTGCGAGCGAAGCCGCGAAAACAGCACCTTGTCGAGCAGCAGCGCCAAGAGCGCGGTGAAGGCCATGCCGATAACGAGCGCAACAATGAGCGGCCAGCCGAAGGACAGCGGTGCGATCGGCGCCACCTTGCCTACTGTCGCACCGATGGCGCTGACGACGGCCAGCGTCGCATAGGTGCCCCATGCCATGAAGTCGCCATGGGCGAAGTTCGAGAAGCGCAGGATCGAATAGGTAAGCGTCACGCCGATGGCGCCGAGGCCGATCATCGAACCCGTCAGCAATCCGTCGACGACAAATTGCAGGCTCATGCCTCACCTCCTTTCCCTGCCTTAGATGGGCGCTGGCCGAGATAGAGTTCGGCGACCACCGGATCGTTCCACAATTCGGAGGCGATGCCCTCGTGCCGGTCCTTGCCTTCGACCAGGACATAGGCGCGGTCGCCGATGGCGAGCGCCGCCTTGGCATTCTGTTCGACCAGCAGGATGGTGACGCCGGACTTGCGGATGCCGGCCAGCATCTCGAACACCATCGAGACGAATTTCGGCGACAGGCCGGCCGACGGCTCGTCCAGCACCAGCACTCTGGGGTGGACGATCAGCGCCCGTGCGACAGCGAGCATCTGCCGCTGTCCGCCCGACAAATTGCCGGCGGCGGTGCGGCGCTGGCGGACGAGGTCTGGGAAGGCGGCATACATCTCCTCGATGCGGGCAGGGATTTCGCGCCGCTCGAGGACGCCGCAGGCGACCCTGAGATTGTCCTCGACCGACATCAGCGGGAAGATGTTTTCGGTCTGCGGCACGAAGGCCAGTCCAAGCCGCACCATGGTGTGGGCAGGCGCAGCGGTGATGTCCTTGCCGTCCAGAAACACCGTGCCACCGGTGATCGGGACGAGGCCGGCGATGGCCTTGATGAAGCTCGACTTGCCGGCGCCGTTGGGGCCCAGCACGACGACGATCTCGCCTTTTTTGACAGTGATCGAGGCGCCGCGCACGATCGGCACGCCGGGCTCGTAACCGGCTTCGAGGTCGCGGACTTCGAGGACGATCTCGCTCATGCCGCGCCTCCGAGATAGGCCTCGATGACACGTGGGTCGCGAGCGACTTCTTCGGCCGTGCCTTCGCTGAGCAGCTGGCCGCTCGCCATGACGAGGACGCGATGGCAAAGCCGCGTCACCATATCGATATTGTGCTCGATCAGCAGGAAGGTGATGCCACGCGCGTTGATGTCCCGGATGCGGTCGATGATGACCTCCAGCAGCGTCGCGTTGACGCCGGCCGCCGGTTCGTCGAGCAGTATGATCGC
>NZ_RZPH01000648.1:0-3525 GCF_004022825.1 Mesorhizobium sp. M7A.F.Ca.CA.004.04.2.1 | reverse complement strand
ACTCTGGACGACGCCGTGACCAAGTCGGGTGCGAACGGCTTTGTCGTCGCGCTTGGCGGCAACGGCAATCTGACGACCGGCGGCGTGACGCTTGCCAATGGACAGACCGTCATCGGCGGCGGCGAAAGCGTCACCGCCAGGCTTTTCGGCGGCGGCACCAGCACCTTCAACCTGGGCGGCAGCGACGGCACGATCCAGGGCACCAACGTCGCCAACCCGGTCATCACGCTGGGCAACGGCAACACGCTCAACGGCATCACCATCACCGGCGGCGCCGACGGCATTTTCGGCAACAACATCACCGGCGCGACGCTGACCAATGTGACGGTCACCGGTGCGGGCGGCAACGGCGCCGACTTCACCGGCAGCTCGACCGGCATCACCGGCTCCAATTTCACCGCCACCGGCAACGGCCTCGATGGCTTGCACATCGAAGGCGACGGCACCTACAATTTCACCGGCACGACGCTGCTGCAGGGCAATCTCGACGACGGTCTCGATATCAGCGGCAAGGGCACCTACACCTTCGCCACCATCAATGCGCAGGACAATACTGACCGCGGCATCACCGTGCAGGGCACGTCGACCGGCGGGACGTTCACCACCACCGGCGGCACAATATCGGGCAATGGCGGCACCGCCGTCTTCATCGATCCGATCACCGCTCATGTGGTGCTGGACTCGATCAGCCAGAGCGGCGGCACGTCGGGCGTCGTGCTCGAGAATGTCGCGGGCAGCTTCACCGTCAACGGTGCGACGACGATCTCCGACACGACCGGACCGGCGATCGCCATTTCGGATTCGCCGGCGGCGATCCGCTTCGGCGACATCAGCATCACCAATCCCGGCGCCGACGGCATCTCGTTTGCCGGCGTCAATGCGGCGGTGGTCACCGGCAACATCGTCATTTCCGGACTGGGTGTCGGCACCGGCGTCGATTTCTCCGGCAGCAAAACCAATTTCACCGCGCAGTCGCTCAACATCACCGGTACCGGTGCCGCCGGTTCGATCGGCATCGACCTGACCTCGCCGAGCGTCGGCGGCGCGGTGATCACCATCACCGCTGGTGGCGTCATCGCCAATGTCGATACCGGCGTGCGGCTGGGCATTGCCGGAACGCCGGGGGCCACGGCCAACGCCGAGTTTACCTTCGGCGGCGGTTCCAGCTCCATCTCCGGCATCACCGCCTCGCTCGATGCGCGCGGGCTCAATGAGGGCAGCGGCCACTACGCCTTCGGCACGACGCAGTTTACCGGCCCGCAACTCTACGATCTGCGCAATTACATCTTCGTCGCGGCCGGGGCTTCGGGCGGCGGCACGTCCATCACCGACCTCGCCTCGATCGATTATGCCGACAGCATTACCGCCAGCGACGCCATCATTGTCCTGGTCAACCGCGGGACGATCGACGACGCCACCGGCTTCTCGCTGAGCGACGGGCAGGAACTGGCGTCGTTCGGCAACGGCCGCGCGTTCTCGCTCGGCGGGGTGCCGTTGAATGTCACCGGCACCAACGTCCATCATGACGAATCCATCTCGGATTCCGCGGGCGCGGCAACGCTGACCAGTTCCGGCGCCGGCGATGTCGTGACGCTGGGCAACGGCAACACATTGCTCGATTTCAATATTTCCGGGGGCGCCGCCGCCGGCATCCACGGCCTGGGCACAAATGGCCTGACCGTCCAGGGCGTGACGGTCAGCAATGTCGCAACCGGCCTCTTCCTCGATGGAGTGGCCGGTACGGTCTCGGTCGACGACCTGACCGTCCAGACCGCATCTGAAACCGGCATCGTGCTTGTCGGTTCGAGCGCGACCGTCAATTTCACCGGCAACACCAAGATCACCAACGCCACCAGTGCGGCGCTGTCCGCCAACAATTTCGACGGCATCGCCACCTTCGACGATCTCGACATCACCGGCGGCGGCGTAGGCATAGGCATCGTCGGCAGCTCCAGCGGAACCTTGACCTTCGGGGTCGGGAGTTCCATCGCCAACACGAGCAGCAACGCCTTCTCCATCAGCAACTCGACGCCCAACGTCACCTACAACGGCACCATCAACCAGACCGCTGCTACCAGCGCGGTGGGGATCTCCGGCATGAGCGGCGGCAGCGCCACGTTCGGTGGAGCGATCACCGCCAGCACCGCCACCGCCTTTGCGATCAACCTGAGCGGCAACACCGGCGGCACAATCAAGTTCACCGGCGGGCTGGATCTGACCACGACCACCGGCACCGGCTTCAGCGCCACCGGGGGCGGCACGATCACAGTCGCGGCCGCAGGCACGGAGCAGATCACCACCGGCACCGGCCACGCGATCAATCTCGACGGCGTCACCATCGGCACCGGCGGCATGGCGTTCGACAGCATCACGACAGGTGTTGCGCAAGCCACGGCGCTCAACTTCAATGCCGTTTCGGGCGGCCCGTTCCTGGGTGGCAATGTCACCATCGGCGGCACCGGTGGCGGCATCAACGGCCTTGCAATCAACGCTTCGTCATCGACCTTCACCATCACCAATCTGGTGACGACCAATGTCGCGGGCACCGATGTCAGCCTGACCAACAACACCGGCTCGATCGCGATCCTCGGTGGCGCCATCGCCAATTCGGGCACTGGCGACGGTGTCGTCGTTTCCGGTGGCAGCGCGACAATCGGTGTGGCGGCCAACATCTCCAGCTCGGCAACCGTGCCAGGCATAGCGGTCAAGGTCGACGGCACCACTGGCGGCTCGGTGACCTTCAGCGGCAGCGTCACCTCGACCGGCACCGGCAATCTTTTCGCGATCGGCTCGACGCTGCCCCCGGTCGGCGGCGCGATCAGCTTCATCGGCTCGACGCTGTCTGCGACGGGCGGCGGTGGCGCCGTCGTCACCGGCCTTGCCGGAACCGCGACGCTGAACGTCACAGCTCCGCTGTCGATCACCGGCGCCACTGCCACCGGCCTGGCCGTCGCCAATGTCGCCAGCACCGCATCGGCGACCTTCGGGGCGGTGACCGTGTCGGGTGCCACGGGCAATGGCATCGACATCACCAACAATGCCGGCGCCGTCACCTTCGGCACCACCAGCGTGACGATGGGTTCGACCGTCGGTCCAGCCGGCATCAACTTCGCCCTGACCAATGCCGATGTCACATTTGGAACAACCAATGTGACGATGGGCTCCGGCGCCAACCAGACCGGCATCGACTTCAGCGGTTCATCGACCACGGCCGATTTCGGCGTGACAACGATCACCGGCACCGGCGACCTCACCTCGCGCGGCATCGACCTGTCATCGACGACGGGCAACAAGACCATCACCTTTCTGCAGGGCTCCAGCATTTCCAATGCTGGTGTCGGCGTCGAACTGTCGTCGGGCGGCACGACGGCGACGTCGGCCAACGCCAACTTCACCTTCGGCGACGGCGACGCGACTGTGCTGCAATCCTCGATCACAGCGGCCAGTGGCGGCTACACGGTCAACACGATCGGGCTCGATCCGACGCTCGGCAATTATGATTTCGATGATGTCGCCTTCACCGGC
>NZ_RZPH01000647.1:0-3530 GCF_004022825.1 Mesorhizobium sp. M7A.F.Ca.CA.004.04.2.1 | reverse complement strand
ACTATAGGATGTCCGGCAGGACAGTGAGGGGCAGCGCCAACGTCAACGATTGCTCCGTTCGGCCAGAAACTCATGACGCAGTAGCGCTAATGCATCTCGCTCAAAAGTCGCGACGCGCTTTAGGCTGAAAATTCCTTGATCCAGCACTGATTTTGACGCATATCCGCTGCGAACTGAGCTAAAAGTTCCGCCAGCCGGACCAGCGCCCATCGTGGAAGTGCCCCGCCAGCTGATGCCATTCGAACGGGGCCTCTTAAATCATGACAGCAGAACAGATATCGCCGGACCAGCGCTATGCCGCGTTCCGCCACCGCTCCTTCCTGAGCTATTGGGCGGCGCGTTTCCTCACCACATTCGCCACCATGATCGTGTCCGTCGCGGTCGGCTGGCAGATGTACGATTTGACCCGCGACCCGCTCGATCTCGGCCTTGTCGGCATCGTCCAGTTCCTGCCGTCGCTGCTTCTGGTGCTGGTCACCGGCGTCGTCGCTGATCGCTTCGGCCGCCGCCTGATCATGGCGCTGGCGGTCGTGGTGGAGGCGATGTGCGCGCTGGCGCTGCTGTTCCTGACGCTGCGCGGCATCAGCGGGCCGCTGCCGATCTTCTGCGTGCTTGCCATGTTCGGCGTCGCCCGCGCCTTTTTCGGTCCGGCCTCCGCCTCGCTGTTCGCCAATCTGGTGCCGCCTCAGGATTTCGCCAACGCCATCGCCTGGAATTCATCGGCCTGGCAGACGGCGACCATCGTCGGCCCGGTCGCCGGCGGCCTGCTCTACGGCGTGTCGCCGGAAGCGGCCTACGGAACCGCCGCCGTCCTGATGCTCGTGTCCGGGCTGCTGATCTTCACCATTCCGAAGCCGTCGCAGCGGACCGAGTCGGGAAAGCCGACGATGCAGCACCTGCTCGGCGGGTTCAGCTACATCTGGAGCGAGAAGATCGTGCTCGGCGCCATCTCGCTCGATCTGTTCGCCGTGCTCCTGTCCGGCGCCTCGGCGCTGCTGCCGGTCTATGCGCGCGACATCCTCCAGCTCGGCCCCTGGGGCCTCGGCCTGCTGCGCTCGGCGCCCAGCATCGGCGCCATTTGCGTCGCCATCTGGCTGGCCGGGCATCCGCTTCGCAACCACGCGGGCATGATCATGCTGGTCGCCGCCGCCTCGTTCGGCGCCTTCACCGTGCTGTTCGGCCTTTCCACCATCACCTGGCTGTCGATCGTGGCGCTGGTCTTCCTTGGCGCCACCGATATGTTCAGCGTCTACATCAGGGAAACGCTAATTCAGCTGTGGACGCCCGACCATGTGCGCGGCCGCGTCAACGCCGTCAACCAGGTCTTTGTCGGCGCCTCCAACGAGGTCGGCGAATTCCGCGCCGGCACGATGGCCGCGCTGATCGGCACGGTGCCGGCCGTGGTGATCGGCGGCATCGGCGCCATCGCCGTAGCGGGCCTGTGGATGGTGCTGTTCCCGCAACTGCGCAAGGTGCGCCATCTCGACGGACGCAACTGATCTTCCTACGTTTGACAGCCGACATGCCTCGCCCATGCCACAGGAGCTCTCATGATCACTTGCTACCTGAAATATGTCATCGACCCCTACAAGCTTGCCGAGTTCGAAGTTTATGGCCGTCGCTGGATAGCTCTGGTCAACCGCCTCGGCGGAAACCATCACGGCTATTTCCTTCCGAGCGAGGGGGCGAGCAATATCGCTTTTGCCATGTTCAGCTTTCCGAGCCTTGCCGACTACGAGGTCTATCGCAAGCGTATGGCTGCCGACCCGGAATGCCAGGAAGTGTTTGAAATGGAAAAACGCAATCGCAGCATTCTCAGCTACGAGCGCAGCTTCCTGCGGCCGGTGCTCGAACCTTAAAGCGCGTCGCGCTTTAAGTCTTGTTTTATGCATGTCGTTTTCCCAAAACCGAGGTCGCTTTTGGGCGACATGCATTAGCTATCTGCTCGGCTTGCCGAAAATCATCCGCAGGAACTCGTCCAGCCAGCGCTTGAGATGCATGTCCCAGATCAGCCGGCCGCCGAGATGATCGCGGCCGGGCTGGGCACCGGGCAATTCGAAGCGATGCGCGCCGCGCACCACCCAGCGCTGCATCATCACCCTGGTCAGTTCGCCATGGAACTGGATGCCCCAGGCATTGTCGCCGTAGCGGAAGGCCTGGTTGGGATAGGTCTCGGCCGTCGCCAGCAGCGTCGCGTCCCTGGGCAGCGAGAAACCCTCGCGGTGGAACTGATAGACCATCTCCGGCCAGTGCATCAGTTGCTTGCCGGCTTCGGTCGCTTTCAGGGGATACCAGCCAACCTCGACCAGCCCTTCGCCGTGTCCTTCGACCTTGCCGCCGAGATAGTTGACCAGCATCTGTGCGCCGAGACAGATGCCGAGACATGGCCGGTTCTCCCTCAGCGGTATTTCCAGCCAGTTGGTCTCGCGGCGAACGAACTCGTCCTCGTCATTGGCGCTCATCGGACCGCCGAACACCACCGTGCCGGCGTGGCCGTCCAGTGTTTCGGGCAAGGCGTCGCCAAGCGGCGGCCGGCGGATATCGAGGTCGAACCCTTCTTCCAGCAACATGTGGCCGACACGCCCTGGGCTCGAACTCTCCTGATGCAGCACGATCAGTATCTTTGGCTTCGAACTCGTTTGGCGCGGCATGGGAAGGCGAAAATCCTATTCGTCGCTCGATGTTCCGGTGGCGCCGGGCGCGTGCGCCGCTGCCTTGCGGCGCGCCTCGACGCGATCATGGCGTTCGACGCCGATCAGCTCGGCGACGCGCCAGACGGTGTTGTCCTCGAGCTCGTGCAACTCGCCGTCGGCATAGACGATTTCCCACATCAGGCCGATGAAGGCCTTGCGCGCATCGGCATCGAGATGGCGCTTCAGGACACTGGTGAAGGCATAGAGATCGATCGCCTCATTGTCGGCCCGCTCGCCGGCGGCGGCAAGCGCCTCAAGTTCCGTGCCGCTGATCGAATAGCTCTCCGCCAGCACCGCCTTGAACCGTTCCCACTCGACATCCTGGCGCACGCCATCGGCATTCATCACATGGTAGAGCAGCGCCGAGGCGGCGATGCGCGGATCGTCCGTGCTGGCACGAGTGCCGGCGCCGGCCGGCAAATCCCTGAGAAACGACAGAACGCGTTCAAACATAGATCCATACCCCAACGGCCTGACGGCCTGCCCAACTCAAAACAACCGAAACCGGCGCGGCGATTTCTCCGCTTCCTCGTCCGGATCGACGCCGGGATCGTCCGGCAACCGCGCAAGCTCCTCGGCCGGATCGACGCCCTCGGCATCGCCCGGCACCGCGGCGAAGGCCGCTGCCGTGATCGGCCTGACATGATCTTCTTCGCGACTTTCAGCTTGCTTGCCCGCCGACGTCTCGCCACCGGCGTCATCGATCACCTCGATCGGCCCTTTTTCGCTCGTGGGCTTTGCCAATGCTTCGATGACCGGCGCCGCACCGGCTGGCATGTCGTCATGGCTGTCGATCAACTGGCCGAGACGCTCCATCGGCGCACGCCACTCGAAGGC
>NZ_RZPH01000646.1:0-3552 GCF_004022825.1 Mesorhizobium sp. M7A.F.Ca.CA.004.04.2.1 | reverse complement strand
GCATAGACGATGATCAGCCCGGTCAGCGAATTGCTGAGCTCCAGGCTTCGGAACAGCGTGAAGGTCGGCAGCACCAGCGCCACGGGCGGCAGCATTTGCGTCGCCAGAACGGCAAAACGCGCCCACCGACCGCCCGTACGGAAGCGGGCGAAGGCATAACCGGTGGTGGCGGCAAAAGGCAATGCGAGCAGAACCGAGCCGAGCGCGACGATCAGGCTGTTGAGGTAGGACTGACCGAAGCGGCTCGACAGGAGCGCCGAATAATTGTCCGTCGTAAAGGCCGGCATCAGCTCGTTGCTGTAGGATAGCTGCTCGGGCACGAAGCTCGTCCGCAGCACCCAGAGCGGCGGCAGCAGCACGATGGCGCAAACGACAATCAGCCCGAAATGCAGGCCGAAGCGGCGACGAAAGGCCGGCCGCTCGTTTCTGTCCATGCTGGTCATCGAGCGGCCCTCATGAGGCTCGGCCGCGCGATCACCAGTTCGGTTTCGGGATCAAACAGGTGCATCGGCAGCGGGTCGATGTAGAGTTCGACGATCGAGCCGACGGGCGCCGTGAAATAACGGCTCAGGCGGGCGGCGATCTCCAACGGCTTGCCGCCTCCGGCGGGATGGGCATCGTCCGTGCCGGTGGCCTGACCGGCAATCTGGCCGATCAGGACGTTCTCGGCGCCGAGGGCCTCGACGGCCACGACCCGTACGGCAATCTTCTGCCAGTCCGGATTGTCGGGGCTTTCGTGGAAATCCTCGGCCCGCACCCCCAGAATGACGCGGCGCCCGACACGCTCGCCATAGGCGTTGCGATGGCGGGCGGGGACGGCAAGCACGGCGCCACTATCGGTCAGGACGGAGAGCCCTTCGCCAGGTGCGGCCTGAAGCGTGGCCGGAATGAGGTTCATCGGCGGCGTCGCCAGGAAGCGCGCGACGAAGGTGTTGACCGGGTCGGCATAGACTTCAAGCGGCCGGCCGGCCTGGACCAGGCGACCATCGCGCATGATGCATATGCGATCGCCCATGGTCATGGCCTCGACCTGGTCGTGCGTGACATGGACGATGGTGCGGCCGAGGCGTCGGTGCAGCTTGACGAGTTCGAGCCGCATCTCGGCACGCAGCTGCGCATCGAGGTTGGACAGCGGTTCGTCAAGCAGGAAGGCCGCCGGTTCGCGAACGATCGCCCGGCCGAGCGCGACACGCTGACGCTGGCCGCCCGAAAGCGCTGCCGGCTTGCGGCCGAGAAGATTCTGCAAACCGAGCAGGTTCGCGGCGTCGGCAATCTTGGCATCGATCACTGCTGCGTCGGTGCCGCGCATTTTCAGCCCGAAAGCCATGTTCTGCCGCACCGACATATGCGGATAGAGCGCGTAGCTCTGGAAAACCACCGCGACGTTGCGGTCGCGCGGCGCGACATTGGCGACGCTCTTGCCGCCGATGCGAAGATCGCCGGAGGAGATACTCTCCAGGCCGGCAATCATCCGCAGCGTCGTCGACTTGCCGCATCCCGACGGGCCGAGAAAGATCACGAATTCACCATCGGGAATGGTGAGATCGACCTCATGCACCCCGTAATTGCCATTGCCGTAGAGCTTGGAAACGCGATCGAGCTCGATAGACGCCATAGACTTTCCTCATGAACCCGTCTGACCCGGCTGAACGCCGAAGGCCGAAGTCGAGCGAACGGTCATCTTAGAGAACAAAATGTAACATTGAAAGCCTGCCTTCTGATCATATGTGTTCACTTTTTTGGATGGCGCGTGCCAGCATCAGGATCCGGTTACAGCCGCCAAAAGCCGTCAGGTCATGTAGACGCCGCCGGTCACGTTGACGCCCTGGCCAGTCATGAAGCGGGCTTGATCCGAGCAGAGGAACACGACGACGTCGGCGACATCCTCCGGCAACTCGAGCCGGCCGAGCGGCGTCTGCGCGATATAGTCGGCGACCACCCGTTCGGGCGTGACCTGCCGCAGATGCGCCTCCCATTCGACTTCGCGCGATTGCATGCCGGTCTTGACGAACCCCGGGCAGACGGCATTGACGCGGATTCCCTTGGGCGCGAGCTCGCGGGCAAAGGCCTGCGTCCAGCCGAGCACGGCGAACTTGGATGCCGAATAATGCGCCAGGAGCGGCGCACCGACCTTCGCGGCAAGCGAGGCGGTGTTGACGATGCAGCCCGTGCCTTGCTTGACAAAATGCCGTCCAGCGATCTGATTTGCGAGGAATACCCCGCGCGCATTGACCGAGAAGTTGAAGTCCCACTCCTCGTCGGTCAGATCGAGCGCGTGCTGCATGGTGGACACGCCGGCATTGGCAATCAGGATATCGCAGCCGCCTAGCGCTTCCAGCACAGTGGCAAAGGCCGCCTCGACGGAATCGCGACGGCGAACATCGACCGTGACGGCGGCGGCACCGCCGCCAATCTCCTCGGCCGCCTTGCGCGCGGCGTCGGGATCCAGATCGCCGATCGCCACGGCGACACCCTGCCGCGTCAGGGCGGCCGCGATCGCGCGACCGATCCCCGCGCCGCCACCCGTCACAAAGGCACGCTTGCCCGCGAGTTCGGCAAGCACTGGAGGAATGACGGAGGCAGCCGGCATGGTCGTATTCTCTCTGCTTGGTGGCGGAACGCGTTCTGTTGATATCGAGATGCATACCAATAAATTCGAACACTGCAAACATATTTTTGTTTGAAAATGTTTGATCATGCGGTAGAGTCGAAGTTGCAGACCGCTTCGTCAGCGGCTTACCCACCGGATACATCGATGGCCGACGACACCGCCTCTCCCCTATCGTCCACGCATGGCGCACCGCGCGATGCCGATCGTCAGCGCCTTCTCGCGCACGATCGACAGGCACGCATCCTGGCTTTCCTGCGCCGCACGGGGTCGCTCACCGTCGCTGCGGCAGCGGCCGAACTCGCCGTTTCCGACATGACGATCCGCCGCGATCTGGTCGAATTGGAGCGCGAGGGCAGGCTTGTACGAATCCACGGAGGTGCGATCGAGGCGGACAACCCGCCGCTGGTCGCCATGGACAGTGAGGAGCCGAGTTTCGATTCGCGCTTGCGCCAGCGCCGTGACCCGAAGGCCGCGATTGCCGCCGCCGCGGCCGCCTTGGTTTCGGGATACCGCACGATCGCATTGGATGTCGGCACCACCACCTATCTGATGGCCGAGCACCTCAAGGACCTTCCGCACGCCAAGGTGTTCACCAACAGCCTCAGGATCGCGGCGGCGCTGAACGGCGGCGTGCCCGAAGTCTATGTTGCCGGCGGCCGTGTACGGGCCGACGAGATGTCGACCGGCGGGCCCGCGGCCATCGCCCAGTTCGAGGCGCTGTGGTTCGATGTCGCCGTGATCGGCGTCTCCGGCATCACGGCGGACGGCCTCTTCGACTATTCCTTCGATGATACCGATATGAAGCGCGCCTATCTGAGACGCTCAGGCACCAAGATCGTGCTCTGCGATTCCGCCAAATTCCTGCGCATGTCGCTGGTGCGGATAGCGCCACTGTCGGACATCGACATCCTCATCACCGATGCCGAGCCGCCGGCCAAGAT
>NZ_RZPH01000645.1:0-3553 GCF_004022825.1 Mesorhizobium sp. M7A.F.Ca.CA.004.04.2.1 | reverse complement strand
GGCATAGCCCGCTGCTTCCCAGGGAAACCAGGCCCGCACCACCGGATAGCCGGGATAGCTGTCGACAACCGCCGGCTGCCGCAGCAGCTTCATCTTGGCGCGCGCCTTGAAGCCGAAGACACCATCACCGAACAGGGCGGCGAGCACAGCGGCTTCATGACCGTGCTCGATCAGCTGTTCGGCCAGATGATGCGTGCTCGACTGAACGCCGCCGCTGAACTCGGGCGGGTAGCCGTTGCCGCCTGCAAAGAGAACTTTCATGATCGGGCTCCTTGTCGCATCTCGTATTCCTTGCTCGGAGACAACAGGCAAAGTCCGCCGCCTCGCTTTCGACGTCAGGCAAGTTTCGGCGGCTCCAGATTGGCGAAGGGATTGGTACAGGATTGCCAGCCGGTAAATCGGATCGGGTCGTTGGGCGAACTGCGCCAGGCGTAGTCCGTCAGCATATGGAATTCGGCGACCACCCAGCGGTCGAAATGCACCAGATCTTCCCGCTTTCGCTCGGGCAGCAGGCGGCGTGCTGCGCCCAATTTGAGTTCCTCCACCAGCGTGACGGCGTCGCTTAGTTTTTCGCTTGGAAAGTTCCACGGATTCCTGTTGCGGAACGCCAGCACGAACTGCTGCAGATGCTCGATGCGGATGTTCAACTTGCCAAGGTATTTTTCCAGCGTGACGCGCACCAGATCCTCGTCCGAGAACGAGGAAACGGCGGCGTAGGCGACCCCTGTCGAAACCACTCCGCCAGCCATGACGGCCAGGGCCGAGCGTCTGGAAATCTCGATCATGCGATACCTCCTTTCACGCGATCCGGCTCGCCGCCCGCAAGGACAGCGCTGCCGCGGTCAGGCTCGGGTTGGCGCAGGAGCAGCTCGGATAGGTGCTTGTGCCGACGACGACCAGATTTCTGAGCTGGTGGTGGATCATGCCGCTGTCGATGACCGAATCGGCTGGGCCCGTACCCATCCTCAGCGTGCCCTGGACGTGCGATTCGCTCGGCCGAATGCCGCGGTCGAAGAGCTTTTCGATCGGCAGCGGCGCCAGAAGGCCAGGCAATTTCTCCAGAGCGCGCGTCATGCCCTTCACCGCATAGTCCGATGGCGCCTTGAAGCTGACGAAGGCATTCTCATCCTCGTCAAGCGTGACGAAGTTCTCGGGATCGAGCAAGTCCTCGGTGACCACGACAAGCGGCAGCGCCTGGCGTAGCCGCCCTTTTTCGGCACGCAGTCCGTGCTGCCAGCGGTTCTCGAAATAGACCAGTGCCGCCGCATGCTCCGATCGGTGAGGACCATCATAGAGGCCGAAATTCAGGCCGGTGGTGATGGTGCTGCCGTCGAAATTGTCGACGCCGTCTAGATAGACCTCGAAATTCCAGCCGTAGGATTCATGCAGGCCGCTGCCGACGAATTCGCCGCCCAGGCCGGATCGCAGCATGATCGCCGCGCTCTGGATGGCATTGGCGCCGAGAATGAAGAGATCGCCGCTGACCTGGTATTCCTTGCCGTCATGGCGGAACGTGACCGAACGGACAGCGCCGCCGACGTGATCGAGCCGGCGGACTTCCGCACCGAGGCAGACCGAGACGTCGGGATGCTCGAAGACGTGCATCAACCCGTTGTTGACGGTGAATTTGGCGTCGACCGGGCACAGCCAGCAACGCAGATTGGCACAGCACGAGGTGCGTTGTGATGTCGGCAGCCGCGCCCGCGCGGTTGGCATGACAAAGTGCTGGCCGGGCTGCGCCGCCTTCATCATCCTGTCCGGTGTCGACATGCGATGCGGCGGTTGCGGAAACGGCTTCGAGCGGGGCAGCATCGCCGCCATGTCGGGATCGCCGGAGATCGACATGATGTCTTCCGCGTCGCAATAGAACGGCTCGACGTCGTCATAGCTGATCGGCCAGTCATTGCCGATACCGTAGGTGCTTTTCAGCCGGAAATCATTGGGATGAAATCTTGGCGTCTGCGCGAACCAGCAGTTCGTCCCGCCACCCAGTCCGATCGTGTAGTTCCACGGCTTGTTGGAATTGGTCTTATAGGTCGTTTCGTCTTCGATGTCGGTGTTGACGTTCTGCTCGAGCTGCCATTCATGGGTGTTGTGGCGCCCCCACTCCAGCACCAGAATGCGTGCCTTTCGGCGCTTGGCGAACTCGTGCAGGAAGAAGGCCGAACCGAAGCCGGAACCGATCGCTACGAGATCGAAATGATCCTTGGTGATTTGCTCCGGCTTTACGTCCAGCACCATCGGCTACAACTCCACACAGAAATACGCGCTCAGTCCCAGCGCCCGCAGGCCATGTGCGGACCGGTCTTGCATCCGTCTGCCAGGGCCTGGTCTCATGCCGCCATTCTGCCGATCGAGTGATATTCGATGCCGTGGCGGGCGATGACCTTGGGGTCATAGAGGTTGCGGCCGTCGAAGATGACCGGCGTAATCAGCGCATCCTTCACAGCGTCGAAAGACGGCGCGCGAAAGCTCTTCCATTCCGTGGCGATCAGCAGCGCATCGGCACCGCGCAGCGCCGCCTCCTTGGTGCCGCACAGAAGCAGGTCGTCGCGCAGCCCGTAGATGGCCTGGCATTCCTGCATCGCCTCGGGATCATAGGCCTGCACATTGGCGCCGGCCTTCCAGAGCGCTTCCATCAGGACGCGCGCCGGCGCCTCACGCATGTCGTCGGTGTTGGGCTTGAAGGCCAGGCCCCAGAGCGCAAAGGTCTTGCCTTTGAGGTTGCCCTTGAAATAGCGGTCCACCTTGTCGAAGAGAACCGATTTCTGTGCGTTGTTGCGCTCCTCGACGGCACGCAGCAGCTTGGCGTCGAATTTGACGCCTTCGGCGGTCTTGATCAGCGCCCGCACGTCCTTGGGGAAGCACGAACCGCCATAACCCAGACCCGGATAGATGAAATGGTAGCCGATTCGGGGATCGCTGCCGATGCCCTTGCGGACCTCCTCGATGTCGGCGCCGAGCTGTTCGGCCAAATTGGCCATCTCGTTCATGAAGCTGATCTTGGTCGCCAGCATACAGTTGGCGGCATATTTGGTGAATTCGGCGCTGCGCACGTCCATCACGATCATCTTCTCGTGGTTGCGGTTGAACGGCGCGTAGAGTTCGCGCATCACAGCCTCGGTGTCCTCGCTGTCGGTGCCGACGATGATGCGGTCCGGCTTCATGCAATCGGCGACCGCGGACCCCTCCTTGAGGAACTCGGGATTCGAAGCGACATCGAAAGCCAGGTCCTCGCGGCCTCTTTTCTTCAACGTGTCGGCAATCCTGGCCTTCACCTTTTCGCAGGTGCCGACCGGCACCGTAGACTTGCCGACGACGATCTTGGGTTTGTCCATTTCGCGGCCGATGGTCTCGGCGACGGCCAGCACATATTTGAGATCGGCCGAGCCGTCCTCGCCCGGCGGCGTGCCGACCGCGATCATCTGGATCTCGCCATGCCTGACAGCGGCGGCGGCATCGGTGGTGAACTTGATGCGGCCGGCAGCATGGTTTTCCTTAACGAGGTTTTCCAAACCGGGTTCGAAAATGGGAACCAGGCCCTGGTTGAGCC
>NZ_RZPH01000644.1:0-3554 GCF_004022825.1 Mesorhizobium sp. M7A.F.Ca.CA.004.04.2.1 | reverse complement strand
GAGATGCGCACGCACAAGCGTCTGCTCGACATCGTCGATCCGACCCCGCAGACGGTCGATGCTTTGATGAAGCTCGATCTGGCCGCCGGCGTCGACGTCGAGATCAAGCTCTAAGGGAATGAGAGCGCGGTAAGGGGCGGTGCCCCTGGCCCGGAACTCTAAAGGAATTGAACCGATGCGTTCAGGTGTGATTGCAAAGAAGGTGGGAATGACCCGCATCTACAACGATGCCGGGGAACATGTTCCCGTCACCGTTCTCCTGATGGAGAACTGCCAGGTCGTGGCCCAGCGCACGCAAGAGAAGAATGGCTACACCGCCGTTCAGCTCGGCGTTGGCCTTGCCAAGGTGAAGAACACGTCGAAGGCGATGCGCGGCCATTTCGCGACCGCTTCCGTCGAGCCGAAGGCGAAGGTCGCCGAGTTCCGCGTCTCCGCCGACAACATGATCGATGTCGGCGCCGAGATCACCGTCGAGCACTTCGTCGCCGGCCAGAAGGTCGATGTGACGGGCACGACGATCGGCAAGGGCTTCCAGGGCGTCATCAAGCGCCACCACATGGGCGGTGGCCGTGCAACGCACGGTAACTCGGTTTCGCACCGGACGCACGGTTCGACCGGCCAGCGCCAGGACCCGGGCAAGGTGTTCAAGGGCAAGCATATGGCTGGCCACATGGGCGACACCCGCGTCACCACGCAGAATGTCGAGATCGTATCGACCGACGCCGACCGCGGCCTGATCCTGATCCGCGGTGCGGTTCCCGGATCGAAGGGCGCCTGGATCCTGGTCCGCGATGCGGCCAAGGTGGCACTGCCGGCCAATGCGCCGAAGCCTGCCGCGATCCGCGCCGTTGCTGCCGAAAGTGGCGCCAAGAACGAGGCTCCGGCCACAGAGGGAGCGGAATAATGGATCTCAAGATCACAACGCTGGGCGGCAAGGACGCCGGCAAGGTGGAACTCTCCGACGAGATTTTCGGCCTTGATCCGCGCGAAGACATCCTGCAGCGCGTCGTGCGCTGGCAGCTTGCCAAGAAGCAGCAGGGCACGCACAAGACCAAGGGTCGCGCCGAGATCGCGCGCACCGGCGCCAAGATGTACAAGCAGAAGGGTACGGGTCGCGCCCGTCACCATTCGGCACGCGCTCCGCAGTTCCGCGGCGGCGGCAAGGCCCACGGCCCGGTCGTTCGCAGCCACGAGCACGAACTGCCGAAGAAGGTTCGTGCTCTCGGCCTCAAGCATGCTCTCTCGGCCAAGGCCAAGAGCGCGTCGATCATCATCATCGACGAGCTGAAGCTGACCGAGGCCAAGACGAAGGCGCTGATCGCGAATTTCGCGACGCTGGGCCTGACCAACGCTTTGCTGATCGGCGGCGCCGAGCTTGACAAGAACTTCAAGCTGGCGGCGACGAACATCCCCAACATCGACGTGCTGCCCATCCAGGGCATCAACGTCTACGACATTCTGCGCCGCGGCACGCTGGTCCTTTCGAAGGCCGCCGTCGAGGCTCTCGAGGAGCGTTTTAAATGACCGACCTTCGTCATTACGACGTGATCGTCTCGCCGGCGATCACCGAAAAGTCGACCATGGCCTCCGAGCAGAACAAGGTCGTCTTCAACGTCGCCAAGAAGGCGTCGAAGCCGGAAATCAAGGCCGCCGTCGAAGCGCTGTTCGGCGTCAAGGTGATGGCCGTGAACACGCTTGTCCGCAAGGGCAAGATCAAGCGCTTCCGTGGCACGGTTGGCCGCCAGAGCGACGTCAAGAAGGCGGTTGTGACGCTGGCCGATGGTCAGTCGATCGACGTCGCGACGGGTCTCTGAGCAAGGCCGCGAGGACAGAACAATGGCACTGAAAAAATTCAACCCGGTAACGCCCAGCACCCGTCAGCTGGTCATCGTCGACCGCTCGGGTCTTTACAAGGGCAAGCCCGTCAAGGGTCTGACCGAAGGCCTGACCAAGTCGGGCGGCCGCAACAATCACGGTCGCATCACCGCCCGCTTCATCGGCGGTGGGCACAAGCGTTCGTACCGCATCATCGACTTCAAGCGCCGCAAGTTCGACGTCGTCGGCACGGTCGAGCGCATTGAATACGATCCGAACCGCACCGCCTTCATCGCGCTGATCAAGTATGACGATGGCGAGCTGTCCTACATCATCGCTCCGCAGCGTCTGGCTCCCGGCGACAAGATCGTCTCCGGTGAATCGGTAGATGTGAAGCCGGGCAATGCGATGCCGCTGGCTTCGATGCCGGTCGGCACCATCGTCCACAACATCGAGCTGAAGCCGGGCAAGGGCGCTCAGGTCGCCCGTTCGGCAGGTGGTTACGGTCAGCTAGTCGGTCGTGACCAGGGCATGGCGATCCTGCGCCTCAATTCGGGCGAGCAGCGTGTCGTTCACGGCTCCTGCATGGCCACTGTCGGCGCCGTGTCCAATCCGGACCACGGCAACATCAATGACGGCAAGGCCGGTCGCACGGTTTGGCGTGGCAAGCGCCCGCACAATCGCGGCGTGACCATGAACCCGGTCGACCATCCGCACGGCGGCGGTGAAGGCCGCACCTCGGGTGGCCGCCATCCGGTTTCGCCCTGGGGCAAGCCGACCAAGGGCAAGAAGACGCGGTCCAACAAGGCGACCGACAAGTTCATCCTGCGCTCGCGCCATCAGCGCAAGAGCTAAGAAGAGGTAACGCCAAGTGACTCGTTCGATTTGGAAAGGCCCCTTCATTGACGGCTACCTTCTCAAGAAGGTGGACAAGGTTCGTGAAGGTGGTCGCAATGAGGTGATCAAGATGTGGAGCCGTCGCTCCACCATCCTGCCGCAGTTCGTCGGCTTCACCTTCGGTGTCTACAACGGCCAGAAGCATGTTCCCGTCTCGGTGAACGAGGACATGGTCGGTCACAAGTTCGGTGAATTCGCTCCGACCCGGACCTATTACGGTCACGGCGCGGATAAGAAGGCGAAGAGGAAATAATCATGGGCAAGGCCAAAGCTCCGCGCAGGCTTGCTGATAACGAAGCGCGCGCCGTATTGCGCACGATCCGTATCAGCCCGCAGAAGCTGAACCTCGTTGCCGCGCTGATCCGCGGCAAGAAGGTCGCGACAGCGCTTTCCGATCTCGAATTCTCGGCCAAGCGGATTTCCGGCACGGTCAAGAAGACGCTGGAATCGGCAATCGCCAACGCGGAAAACAACCACGACCTGGATGTCGATGCACTGATCGTGGCGGAAGCCTATGTCGGCAAGTCGATCGTCATGAAGCGGTTCCATGCCCGTGGCCGCGGTCGCGCCAGCCGTATCGAGAAGCCGTTCTCGCACCTCACGATCGTCGTTCGTGAAGTCGAAGAAAAAGGGGAGGCCGCATAATGGGCCAGAAAGTCAATCCGATCGGTCTTCGCCTCGGCATCAACCGCACCTGGGATTCGCGCTGGTTCGCGAACACCGGCGAGTACGGCAAGCTGCTGCATGAGGACATCAAGATCCGCAAGTATCTCGAGAAGGAGCTCAAGCAGGCTGCCATCTCGAAGGTCGTGATCGAGCGTCCGCACAAGAAGTGCCGCGTC
>NZ_RZPH01000643.1:0-3559 GCF_004022825.1 Mesorhizobium sp. M7A.F.Ca.CA.004.04.2.1 | reverse complement strand
GAGCAGGGCCGAGCCGCCGCTGCCGTGCCGGACATCGATGACGCGGCCGATCATGACATTGTGCGTGCCGACGACATGCACAGTCTCAATCTCGCAATCGAAATTGACGATCGCATCCGACAACGCCGGCGTGCCGGAGGTCAGCGTCTGCCAGCGCGCCGAGGCGTAGCGTGCCTCCATGTCCCTGGTCGCGCCGGCGAATTTTCCCGCCAGATGCATGTGGTCATGCATCAGCACGTTGACGCAGAAGCGCTGGTTGGACAGAAACATGGCGGCCTGCGTCGAGCGCCCGTTCATGCAGACCAGCAGCGTCGGCGGCTCGTCGGAGACGCTGCACATGGCGGTGGCGGTGAAGCCGCCGCGTCCTGCCGGCCCATCGGTGGTGACGATGTTGACCGGCGCGCAGACCCTCGCCATGGCGTCGCGGAAATCGGTTTTCGAAATCTGCGTGGCCATCTAATTCACTCGGCCGTTGAGACAAGCGGATTGAACCAGGTATCGCCCGTCCAGCCATTCTCGTCATAGTCGGCCATGCAGGTGTCGACGAGCTCTTCCATCGCCTTCAGCCGCCCGCCGCGTTCAGCTCCTTTCAGCACCTGCAGCCGCACCTCTTCCGGCGCGCCGGCATAGTTGAGCTCGTAGAGCGCGTGGCGGCCGCCGAACTCGGTGCCGGTCGCGTCCCACAAAAGCTTCATGATCTTGATGCGCTCGATGTGGCCCATGTCGTTGGAGCCACGCACATATTGCGCCAGATACTTGTCGATCTCGGGGTTGTTGAAGTCGCGCACCGACGACGGCAGGTAGATCAGCCCGGACGCGATCACCCGGCGCACGGTGTCGATGACACGCGGATAGGCTTCCGACATGAAGGTGCGGTAGGCGAGCGCGGCTTCCAGATTGGGCAGCACCGCGCCATTCGCCCACGGGATCGGGTTGTAGGCCATGGCGTTGGAAAAGCTCCAGAACATGTGCCTGAGCGCGATGACCTCGCCCAGTGCCGCCTGGTTGCCGCGGAAAGCATCGCCGCCCGTGGCGCGCAGCGCCTTGGCCAGCAGGCCGGCGAGGAAGTCGAGCTTGACGGCGAAACGCGTGCAGCCCTGGAAGCAGTAGCCATGCATGAAGCCGGATGCCGGGTGGAAGGACAGGATCTTCTGCGCATCGCGCAGCACCAGCACGTCCTCCCAGGGGATGAAGACATTGTCGAGCACCAGGATCGCATCGTTCTCGTCGAAGCGCGACGACAGCGGATAGTCGAAGGGCGCCGCCACCGTGTTGGCCGTCTGCTCGTAGGAGACGCGGCAGAACATCTTTATCCCCGGTGCATTCATCGGCACGATGAACATCACCGACAGCGACGGATCCTCAGTGATCGTCGCCGAGCCCTGCGCCAGGAAATTGTAGTGGGTCAGCGCCGAGGACGTCGCCACCACCTTGGCGCCGGAGACATAGATGCCGGCATCCGTCTCCTTGGTGATGTGGACGAAGACGTCCTTCACCTGTTCGGCCGGCTTGTGGCGGTCGATCGGCGGATTGACGATGGCATGGTTCATGAACAGTGCGGCTTCCTGCGCACGTTTGTGCCAGGACAGAGCATTGTCCCTGAACGGCCCGTACCAGTCGGCATTGGCGCCGAGCGTGTTCATCAGCGCCGCCTTGTAGTCGGGCGTGCGCCCCATCCAGCCATAGGACATGCGCGACCACTCGGCGATCGCCGTCTGCTGGGTAACAAGCTCAGCCGAGGATTTGGCGACCCGGAAATATTTGTGGGTGTAGCCGCCCGAGCCGGTGTCGGTCGGCGAGGTCAGCGTGTCCCGCCGCAGGGGATCATGCAGCGCATCGTAGAGGCGCGCCAGCGACCGCGCCGAATTGCGCATCGACGGGTGCGTGGTGACATCGGCAATGCGTTCGCCGTATATATAGACCTCGCGGCCGTCGCGCAGGCTCTCCAGATACTCAGCCCCGGTGAACGGCCGTGCCTTATCAGTGCGGAAGTCTTCTGATCGCATGATGGTCCTCCTCTTGAGTCGCAACACTAGCGCCTTGGGCATGCTTCGGTTATGGACGGAACGGCAAAACCGATTGGACTTTTTCAGGCGCCATGAGCCAGAATTCCATCCCCGACTTCTTCGTCTATGGCGAGCCGGTGAGGCCGCTCGATGTCGGTTTCCTGCATGTCGAGACGGTGCTTGCGCGCAGCAATATCCATCTTGGTCAGGTTGCGGCGCACAAGCATCCGCAGATGGGCCAGATCACCTACTGGACCAGCGGCTCCGGCACCTACCGTATCGAAGACCGATCCTGGGACTTTTCGGCGCCTGCCGTCAGCTTCGTGCCGAGCGCTGTCGTGCATGGCTTCTCGATCGGACCCGGCACCGACGCCATCGTCGTCTCGGTCGCCGACGGCGCGCTCGCGGCCATCGCCGCTCACAGCCTGCTGCCGCTGGACAGGCCGGTCTTTGCCGACGGTCTGCCACGACACGCGGCGTGGGCGAGACTGGCGGCGGTGCTGGAGATGATCGCCGCCGAATATGCCGAGGCGCAAGCCGGCAATGACAGGGTCCTGCCGGCGCTGATCGCCGTCGCACTCTCCCACATTGCGCGCCTGAGCCCCGGCGTGACCGCCTCCGCTGCCTCTTCCGATGCTTCGCTGGCGCGGGGCCTGCGCCGGCTCGCCGACACGCATTTCCGCGACAACTGGCCGGTCGATCGCTACGTCGAGGCGCTGGCCACCACGCCGCATCTTCTCGACAAGGCTGCCCATGCTGTGCTGGGCGCCGGCGTCAAGCGGGTCGTCAGCGAAAGGCGGCTGCTGGAGGCCAAGCGTCTGCTGCTGTTTACCGTACGCACGGTGGAGGACATCGCCTACGAGATCGGCTTCGACGACCCGGCGTATTTTTCACGGTTCTTTCGCGCGCGGGTCGGCGAAGCGCCCGCCGCCTGGCGCCGGAAGCACTTGCAGGGCCATTAGTCCTGCGTGAGATGCAGACCCGTGATGCGCAATCCTCGATGTTGCAGCCACAGCCACTTTTTCGTGAAGCTGAACGGGTTGATCCCTTCGCCTGTCTGCCTAGGTAGAAAGGAGCGGCGGGCGCCACGCAAATCTGACATCGGGCCAATCTGACAGTCGGCATGATATTTTCCTGCATTCAAAAGCTTGCCCTCGCTGTTCTCTGTGTGGGAATCCAGTCTTCCTGCGTCGTTCCCGACGATACGTCGCGTATCGCCAAGGTTGATCCAACGGCGGCGGCCGCCCGCAAGGAGATGGTCGGCCTCAGCGAAGCCGATGTTCGAATGTGCGCCGGGTTTCCGACCGCCACCGCCAACGCCGGCCGATCGGGCCAGATCTGGACCTACAAGCGCATCGTCCAGCGCGGCAATCTCAGCATTGTGGTTCCGACTCTAGCGGTAGGCGCGATCCCGGCGGTCGGCGGCTCCGTCAATGTCGCTCCCGGCGGTTATTGCGACACGCAAATTCGCATGGTCGACGGCCGCGTCGCCGAAGTTGCCTATGCCGGCGACAACAATTTGCCGAACAGGCGCGACGCGCTTTGTGTCAGCA
>NZ_RZPH01000642.1:0-3561 GCF_004022825.1 Mesorhizobium sp. M7A.F.Ca.CA.004.04.2.1 | reverse complement strand
GTTCTCGGTGTCGCCGATCCTGGCGCCGCTGACCGGCAGCGTGATCATCGAGAGTTTCGGCTGGCGCGCCGTGTTCTGGACGGTGACGGGCGCGGCCGCCCTTGCCACGGTGCTGCTCGCAACCTCGCTCAAGGAGACGCGGCCGGCTGAAGAACGCGTCGGTTCCTCCTTCGGAACCGCGCTTGCCGGCTATCGCTTCCTGATGGGCGACCGCAATTTCCTTGGCCTGGTGGCGATCGCCGGCTTCGGCATTGCGAGCTTCTTCGTCTATCTGTCGAGCTCGTCCTTCATTCTGATCGACCATTACGGGCTGTCGCCTTCGGTCTACAGCGTGTTCTTCTCGATCAACGCGGTCGCCTTCATCGGCATGTCGCAGATGACGGGGCTGCTGGCCGAGCGCTTCGGCCTGAGGCGCGTGGTGCGCGTCGCGGTGACCGGCTATGCCTCGACGATGGTGGTGCTGTTGGCGATCATGGCGACGGGCGTCGACCGGCTCGACGTGATGGCGGCCCTGCTGTTCGTCGGCTACGGCTTTCTCGGCCTGGTCATCCCGACCACCTCGGTGCTGGCCATGGAAGAGCATGGCGAGATCGCCGGCACGGCGTCGGCGCTGATGGGCACGCTGCATTTCGCCATCGGCGCACTCGCCATGGGTGTTGCCGGCGTGTTCTTCGACGGCACGCCGCTGCCGATGGTGGCCGGCATCACGCTCTGTGCGGTGATTTCCTTCACGCTGGCCAAGGTCACGCTCGGCCGCTCGCGCGAGGCCGTCGAGGCGCCGGCGGAATAAGCAACCAAAACAAATGAAAAAGGCCGGGGTTCATCCCGGCCTTTTTCACGCCAATCCTGTCTCGGCCAGCACGAAGCGCAGCCGCGCCTCGACGGGTGCCAGCGGCAACGGAATCATCTCATAGCCCAGTTCCGTGTAGATGCCGACCAGCGCATGGTGGGTACGCTCGGCCTCGTCGAGCGTCTGCTTGCGTCTTCGTCCTGCGCGAAGATCTCCGGCCAAAGCGGGGCGACGAAGATGCGGGGGTTGTAGCGGAAACGCTTGGCGGCGGCGTTGATGTGTTCGGGTAGCGGCAGGCCGCTCAGCCTGAGGTAGCCAAGCGTGTCCGGAACGCCCCGATCGAAGAAAACAGGACGCCCGGTCTGTTCTTGCGCGATTTGATACGAGCGCATCTCCCATGACAGCATCAACTCGGCGAACAGGGCGCGATCATGCCAGGGCAAAGCGGGTCCGCCTATATCGGACTGGTGGCGGATGATGCCGCGGCCGGCTTCGATCGAGGTGGCAAAGCCTGCCCGGCGCAGGGCTTCGATCAGGGTGGTCTTGCCGGAGCCGGGACCGCCGGTCAGCACGAAGAATCGATCGGAATCGTCTTGCATCTTTTGGAGAGGTGGCACGCGGCAGGGCGGCTTCGCGGCCGAGGGCGTGCGAAGTTGGCCGGCGGGAGCTGCCGTTGTGCGTAACGCATGTTGAGGAGGAGGGGAGAAGTGGAGGTTTCTGTTGCCAGGTACCTCCGAACCCCGCCTAGAAGTGCGAACCTCTAGGGCTTGATTTGAAGCTATCGCACCGCTTACGCGGCGAGACGTGCTTCCGCATAGTTGTCATTTGCAACTACAGGTTTAGCCCGATGACGGTGGTACCATGCCGGGCAAAAGTACGATCTTTACACCTTCGTCGATCCTATTTCGCCCCCAGCAAAAACCGCTCTGTCATCAGCAGCGGCTTTTGGTGGAGGCGCCGGGTACCGCCCCCGGGTCCGAACGGCTTATTTCATCGCCCATTTATCGCCATAGTCGGTCAAGCCGACAAACCGAATATAGGGGGCCATCGCAAGAAATGGAAGGCCGCAATGGCACTTTGTCCCCCTGACAAAACCGCAAGTCCAAAGGGTTGACTTGGGCGCGGTCTCAACCGAAGCTTTGCCCCGGTGAGGAGTTACCGACCTAGCGCACATGTTGCAGCAGCGCGCCACAGCCCTCATCGATCGGATCCGTGGCGCCGACGAGGGGAATTTTGATGGCCGACTATCTTGCAGACGTGAAGAAATACGATGCCTCGGCGAGTGCCGACGTGGTCGACAAAATCGTGAAGCATCTTGGCATTGCGCTCCGGAACCGCGATTCCTCGCTGGTGTCCTGCACCGATCCGAAGGAGCTAGAGCGCGTCAAGGCTGGCTGGGTTGCGAAGAAGCTCGGCATATCGGACGACAACAAGGCCGACGCTTCGATCGAGAAGGTCTGCAAGGCGATGGCCGCCGACAGTACCAAGAACCGGGTTACCTTCTACTATCTGGTTGCCAAGGACCTGGGTAAACTCGGCTCCCTCTGACGACCGCACGTCAATTTGCAGGGGCTGGCGCGGTCCATGCGTCAGCCCTGATGTTGTTGGGGACTGGCAGCCTTCGGGCAGGGCTTGCGCTGCTTTGTGGTGTTCGATTGCCTGTCCGTCAGCTATGATGGCTGGACAACCGAATCGAGCCGGAACCGATGCGCCAGTATCTCGACCTCCTGCAGCACGTGCTGGACAACGGCGCCGATCGCGGCGACCGCACCGGCACCGGAACGCGCTCCGTCTTCGGCTACCAGATGCGTTTCGACCTGGCGCGCGGCTTTCCGGTCACCACGACCAAGAAGCTGCATCTCAAGTCGATCATCCATGAGCTTTTGTGGTTCCTGGCCGGCGACACCAACGTCAAATATCTCACCGATAACGGCGTTTCGATCTGGGACGAATGGGCCGACGAGAATGGCGATCTCGGCCCGGTCTACGGCAAGCAATGGCGCTCCTGGCCGGATGGCCATGGCGGCTCGATCGACCAGATCGCGAATCTTCTCAAGGAGATACGCAAAAATCCTCAATCGCGGCGGCTGATCGTTTCGGCATGGAATCCAGCCGAGGTGGAAGCGATGGCGCTGCCGCCCTGCCACTGCCTGTTCCAGTTCTATGTTTCGGAAGGGCGGCTCTCCTGCCAACTCTACCAGCGTTCCGCCGATATCTTCCTCGGCGTGCCGTTCAACATCGCGTCCTATGCCCTGCTGACCTTGATGGTGGCGCAGGTCACCGGGCTGAAACCCGGCGATTTCGTCCACACGCTCGGTGATGCGCATCTCTACTCGAACCATTTCGAGCAAGCACGCGAACAACTGCGGCGCACGCCGAAGGTGCTGCCGACGATGTGGATCAATCCGGAGGTGAAGGATCTGTTCGCCTTCCGCTTCGAGGATTTCCGGCTGGAAAACTACGTCGCCGATGCGTCGATCAAGGCGCCGATCGCGGTCTAAGGCCGCAAATTTCAGTCGATGCCGACCATCACGTCCGAGGCCTTGACCACGGCATAGGCCTGCTTGCCCTTTTCGAGCTTGAGATCGGCGACGGCCTCGTTGGTGATCGAGGCGGTGACGATGGCGCCGCCACCGATGTCGATCCTGACATGCGAGGTGGTGGCTCCCTTGACGATCTCGGCGATCGTTCCCTTGAGGACGTTGCGGGCGCTGATCTTCATCGGAGTTTCCTTTCCAGGGTTTTCTTTGCCGGTCTCATCAGAACAATCG
>NZ_RZPH01000641.1:0-3567 GCF_004022825.1 Mesorhizobium sp. M7A.F.Ca.CA.004.04.2.1 | reverse complement strand
GCGATGCTGGTTGTGCCGACGAAGTCCGGTATTCCCGGCGTCACGCTACTCTCCGCGAGCCTGCTCATCACCGGACTGCTCGGCGGCAGCGTCAACGGTTCGAGCGGCCGCGCCATCATGGGCTGGTTTCGGGAAAACGAGCGCG
Source organism: Mesorhizobium sp. M7A.F.Ca.CA.004.04.2.1 (assembly GCF_004022825.1). Classification (NCBI taxonomy): domain Bacteria; kingdom Pseudomonadati; phylum Pseudomonadota; class Alphaproteobacteria; order Hyphomicrobiales; family Phyllobacteriaceae; genus Mesorhizobium; species Mesorhizobium sp. M7A.F.Ca.CA.004.04.2.1. Next base: position 3,422 of record NZ_RZPH01000641.1, on the reverse strand, counting down.
GCTTCGCCATGAGCGTCAGGCAGACGGCGGTGCCGCTTGGCGGTGGCCTTGGCGCGCTCGTGCTGCCCTCGCTTGCGCTGGCTTTCGGCTTTGGCGCGGTGTTCGGGGTGCTGGCGGGCGCATCCGCTCTGTCTGCCCTGTTCGCCTGGCGCTGGCTGCACGAGCCGCCGACGGCGGGCGAGGGCCATCTCGCTTCGGCTGTGGCCGGACCGGCGCCGCTGCGCAATCGCGATGTCTGGCGTATCGCGACCGCCATCGGCCTGCTCTGCTTTCCGCAGGTGGCCGTGCTCACCTTCGCTTCCGTGTTCCTGCACGATTTCGTTGGGTTGGGAACGGCGGCAATCGGCGCGAGCCTCGCCGCCGTTCAGATCGGCGCCATGGTCATGCGCATCTGGAGCGGCCGCTTCACCGACCGTCACGGCAACCGCCGCCAATTTCTTCGCTTGTGCAGCGCGTTCAGCGCCCTTGCCTTCGCCATGCTTTGGCTGCTGGTCCTGTTCGGCCCAACCGTTCCGGGCGGCCAGCTCATCTGGTTGGCGGTCCTTCCAGTCGTGCTAATTGTCGCAGGCATCTCGGTCTCTTCCTGGCACGGCGTCGCCTACACCGAGCTTGCCACCCTTGCCGGGGCCAGCCATGTCGGGACCGCGCTCAGCCTTGCCAACACCTTTGTTTTCGTAGGCTTCTTCCTGGTGCCGGTGGCCATTCCGGGGCTCTTGCACCTTTGGTCTTGGTCCGGCGTCTGGCTGGCGGCCGCCATCTGCGCGCTGATCGCCCGGCCGATCTTCCTGCGTCCGGCCTGAGTTCGGCCGCAAAACCGCCCGACTTCGGAACCACGACCTGAAGCCGGCTGAGAACAATCCGATCGAAGCCGTTAACGTCCCATCAAGGTTAATGCATCATTTTGCTCTCCAGTGGGGTCTGTCGCGTTCCTGGAGAGTGTTCCGTGCATCGACGTGTGTTGAAGCGGCTGGTTGCCGCCGCCGGTGAGAGAAGACGTGGCTTTCTGCCCCCGTTCGTCATCGGTCTCGGCATCTGGATCGGCTTTCCGACCATCGTCGCCTATCAGGACATGACGAGCCTTGTCTCCGGCCTCGAAGCGAACACCCGCTGGAATTCCTATGTCGAGAAATCCGTCGCCGGCTCGACCCATGCGGCCGAGATGCCCTTTGTCGATTCTGATGTCACCGGCTCCATCTCCGGATCGGGTGTCCACCTGGCCGGTGTCGGCAACGTGTCGTTTCGCGGCAAGGGCGGCAAGGTCAGCGGCACGCCCGATGAGGACCGCGTCGTGCGCGCCGAGAAGAAAGGGCGCATCGTCCAGATGTCTCCCGTCGCACCGCCGAAGAACTTCAACGCCGGCTCGATCTTCGAGCGCACCTCCTCCTTGCTGCGGCCCAGCATGGACAGCGGCCTGAAAATGGCTTTCGCCAAGCCGCAGATCAAAGGCAAGGAAATCCAGATCGCCGCGGCATTCCATGCGCGCGAGGACAGGAAGCCGGATCCCGGCGTGCCGGCCATGCTGGCAGCGCTGGTCAACAACGACCATCCGGACGTGCTGGCCACCGCCTACGCGCAGTCCGAGCCTGACTATGCCAAGGCATCGCCCTTCGAAGCCCTGCTTCAGGACGAGCAGCCCAATGAGGGCCGCTTCATTCCGCCGATGGCCAAGGGCGATCATTCGTGGATCCAGAACCCGCTGCCCGCCAGTGTCTTCTCCCAGAAGGAGCAGGCATGCCTTGCCAACGGCATCTATTTCGAGGCGAGGAGCGAATCCGTGCGCGGCCAGGCCGCCGTCGCCCAGGTCATCCTCAACCGCGTCCGCAACCCGACCTATCCGAATTCGATCTGCGGCGTCGTCTACCAGAACGACAGCTGGTTCAACCGCTGCCAGTTCTCCTTCGCCTGCGACGGCAGGAAGAAGCGCATCGATAGCCCAGCCGCCTACAAGACCGCCAAGGAGATCGCCATGGCCGTCACTGCCGGCAAGATCTTCATCCCGGAGGTCGGATCGTCGACCCACTACTATGCGCAATATGTCCATCCCGGCTGGGCGCGCACGATGCAGAAGATGACCAAGATCGGCCTGCATATCTTCTATCGGACCTATGGCGGCGGCTGGAGCTGAGTGCGGAGTAGCCGCTGATCTTTGATGTGGCGCGCAGCCGATCAAAGGGCCATTGCGCGGGGGATTCGCGCCATGCATCTTCGTCATCATGGCGGGCACGATGTCGCACCTTTCTAATTCATTGATTTTATTGCCTAAAATACATGGCAATGAACTTCCGCCCGTGGCTTGACGGGCGCAAACCCTCTAACTATGTTGCCGGCGACTTTAGAAGCGGACGGACGGTGACGGTCTGACCGGGCAGGGGGGGTGCGATGGCCGACAAGAATGGGCCAGACGGAACCGGAAAAACCGGCCGCGGCAATCAGCATGAGCCCGACATCCGCGACGACGATCTTGAGCGCCGCCGCCGTGACCTTGAAGCTTCGCTTGCGACAAGGCGGCCGGGCCGGCTCGAGGGGAAAGACGACGCGAAAGCGGGCAGTGTGGCCGGTTACGGTCAGGCGCTCAAACTCTCCAGCGAATTTATCGCCGGGGTGGTGGTGGGTGCCGGCATCGGCTGGATCATCGACCGTCTGGCGGGGACATCGCCATGGGGTCTGATCGTGTTTCTGCTGCTTGGTTTTGGCGCCGGAGTGCTCAATGTGATGCGTTCCGCCGGCGTTGTGGCAGAATTTGGACAGGGCGATAAATCGCGCCGTGGCCAAGACGACAAGAAATGACCGCGCACCATGTGCGGTAATGGTAACGAGGCCGTACGCGGCATTGACGGGGTTTGAACGTGGCAGCTGACAAGGTCGATCCGATCCACCAGTTCCATATCAACAAGCTGATTCCGATCGACATCGGGGGCTATGACCTGTCTTTCACCAATTCGGCACTGTTCATGGTCGCAACCGTTATCGTCGCGGCTGGATTCCTGTTTCTCACGACGTCAAGCCGCAGCCTGGTTCCCGGGCGGCTTCAGTCGGTCTCCGAGATGGCCTACGAGTTCGTCGGCAACATGTTGCGCGATGCCGCCGGCACGCAAGGCATGAAGTTCTTCCCTCTCGTGTTCTCGCTGTTCATGTTCGTGCTCGTCGCCAATCTGCTTGGCCTGTTCCCGTATTTCTTCACCGTCACCAGCCACATCATCGTCACCTTCGGCCTTGCCGTGCTGGTGATCGCAACCGTGGTCGTCTACGGCTTCATGAAGCATGGTCTCGGCTTCCTGAAACTGTTCGTGCCGCATGGCGTGCCGGTCTTCCTGCTGCCACTGGTGGTGCTGATCGAAGTGATCTCCTTCGTGTCGCGCCCGGTCAGCCTCTCGGTTCGTCTGTTCGCCAACATGCTCGCCGGCCACATCACGCTGAAAGTG
>NZ_RZPH01000640.1:0-3569 GCF_004022825.1 Mesorhizobium sp. M7A.F.Ca.CA.004.04.2.1 | reverse complement strand
GGCCTTGACCTTTGCTGTGGTGCCCGAGCCGATGGTGAGCATGGCGATGACGGCGGCAACGCCGATGACGATGCCGAGCAGCGTCAGGAACGAGCGCAGCACATTGCGGCGGATCGAGCGCAGCGAGAGGCGGACGGTTTCCCAGATCATGGCTGTGCGATCTCCAGCTTCCTGGAATCCGAAGCGACATGGCCGTCGAGGAAGCGGATTGTGCGTTCGGCATATTCGGCGACGTCGGCCTCATGCGTGACCATGGCGATGGTCAGGCCAAGCTCGGTGTTGAGCCGGGTGAGCAGCTCCATGATCTCGTGCGTGCGGGCGGTGTCGAGATTGCCGGTCGGCTCGTCGGCGACGAGGAGTGTCGGACGCGTGACGATGGCGCGCGCGATCGCCACGCGCTGCTGCTGGCCGCCGGACAGCTCGGCCGGCGTGTGGTGCTCGCGGCCGACAAGGCCGACCTCCGCCAGCGCCTGCATGGCAAGGTCTCGGCGCTCGCGCGCGGCAACACCCCGATAGATCAGCGGCAGTTCGACATTTTCGGCTGCCGTGGTGCGGGCCAGCAGATTGTAGCCCTGGAAGACGAAGCCGACATAAAGGTTGCGCAGCATGGCGCGGCGGTTGCGGTCGAGCCGGCCGGCGTCGATGCCCATGAAGGAATAGGTTCCGGCCGTCGGCGTGTCGAGGCAGCCGATGATGTTCATCGCCGTCGACTTGCCGGAGCCGGATGGACCCATGATGGCGACGAATTCGCCACGCCGGATCGCTAGATCGACGCCGGCCAGCGCATGCACCTTGGCCTCGCCCTGGCCGTAGCTCTTCCAGACCTTGTCGAAGGTGATGAGGGTCGCGCCCGCAGCCACGGCATCAGCTCCGCTGCTGCGACGCGGTGATGATTTGTGCGCCTTCATCCAGGCCAGAGATGATCTCGGTCAGTTCGCCGTCGGTGGAGCCGATCTTGACATTGACCGGGTGCGGACGCCCGTTCTCCAGCACGTAGAGTATGCGCGAGCCGTCGGTGGGCACTGTGGCGGCCTGGCGCTGGCGATTGCCGCCGGGGCGCCCCATGCGGCCGGTGAACAGGTCGCTCAGGCTCCAGCCGCGGGCGGCCTGCTGCGCCGGGCGATAGCGGAAGGCGGTGGCGGGTACGGTGAGCACGCCCTTGGCCTGTTTTGTGACGACCGAAACGGTGGCGGTCATGCCGGGCCGCAGCAACAGTTCGTTGTTGTCGACCTCGAGCCGCGCATTGTAGGTGACGACGCCGTCGGTGGTGACCGAGGCATAGGAGATGTCGCGGATCTCGGCATCGAACGGCCGCTCGGGGAACGCATCCACGGTGAAGCGGGCATGCTGGCCTGACTTGACCGCGCCGATGTCGGCCTCGTCGACCGCCGCCACCAGTTCCATGTTCCTGAGATCGGCGGCGATGATGAACAGCACCGGCGCCTGCAGCGAAGAGGCGACCGTCTGGCCGGGATCGACCGAGCGCGTCAGCACGATGCCGTCGATCGGCGCATAGATGGTGCTCTTGGCAAGGTCGGTCTGCTGCGCCTTGAGGTCGGCCTGGGCGATGGCGAGGTTGGCCTGCGCGCTGTCGAGCGCTGCCTTGGAACGGTCGCGCGTGGCGGTTGCTGCTTCAAGCGACTGGTCGGTCGCCATGCCGCGCCTGGTCAGTTCGGCGGCGCGCACCAGCGCCTTCTCGTTTTCGGCCAGCGTAACCGTGGCGTCCTCGACATTGGCGGCGGCGGCCTTGGCCGAAGCTTCGGCGCGCTCGATCTGGACTTCGAGTTTCACCGTATCGAGTGTCGCCAGCACGTCACCCTTCTTGACCTGCTGGTTCTCCTCGGCCGAGACCGAGCGGATGATGCCGGACAGTTCGCTTGAAATGTCGACCTGGGTAAGGGGCTGTAGCGTGCCGGTCGCCGACACCGCGACGGTGAGGTCGGCCTTGGCGGCAGGCACGGTGGTGTAATCGATCCTGGCCGGCGAGCCGGCATACCACTGATAGACGCCAAGCCCGGCAGCGAGCACGATCAACGCCAGCAGCGCATAGAGCCAGCCGCGCCGGCGCGATTTGCGCCGACCCGTTCTGTCGAGCCCAAGCGCCGTCTCGATGGCGGAATCCGATTCCGTCTTTGGCAGATTGACAATCTGGTCCACGCTGGACCCCTATAATGCGTAATATCCCGTCTGTGCACAGATCAGGCTTACTGGTTCAAATATCAAATTAAATTTCGCCCATGTTGGGATTGAGGCAGGAATGAAAACCCGGAATTACTTGCTCTACGATGTGTTTACGACCGAGCGACTGGCCGGCAATCCCTTGGCCGTCGTGCTGGACAGCAAGGGATTGGACACGGCGGCGATGCAGGCCATCGCGCGCGAATTCAATCTGTCGGAATCGGTGTTCGTGCTGCCGCCGGACAATCCCAAGCACAGAAACCGCATTCGCATCTTCACGCCCGACTATGAAATGCCGTTCGCCGGCCATCCGACGGTCGGCGCCGCGATCGCGCTGGCCGAACTGGCTGAGGAGGGCGGCGCCGGCATCTTCGTGCTGGAGGAAAACATCGGCCCGGTGCGGTGCGCCGTCAGCAAGCATGACGGCAACACTTTTGCCGAGTTCGACCTGGCGAAGCTGCCGGAGCCGCTGAAGCTCGAAGCCGATCCGGAGGCGATCGGTGCGGCGCTTGGGCTGACGCCGCACGAGATCGGCTTCGAGAATCACCGCGTCGCGTTCTGGTCGGCCGGCGTGCCCTACGTCACCATTCCAGTTGCCAATCTCGAGGCGGCGGGCCGCATCCGGCTGGACAACCAGGCCTGGTCGGAACTGGCGCCGCGCAAGAGCGAGTGGGCCTTCGCCAGCCCCTATGTCTACTGCCGCGAGACGGTGAACCACGAAAGCGCCTTCCATGTGCGCATGATCGTGCCCGGCACGCCTTCCTACGAGGATCCGGCGACCGGCTCGGCGGCTGCGGCCTTTGCCGGCGCCATCATGCATTTCGACGCGCCGACCGACGGCATTTCGCAGCTGTGGATCGAGCAGGGGCTGGAGATGGGCCGGCCTTCGCGCATCCGCCTCGAACTGACCGTGCAAGGCGGAAAACTGGCCTCGGCGCGTATTGGCGGCAACGCGATCAAGGTGGCGGAGGGCAAGCTGTTCATCTGATCGAACGCATGCTCGGTCGATTTGTCGGGAAATGATTCCGGCAGGGCTGGACAGGACCGGTGGTGGCGGCTATATGCCCGCCAACGCCGGTTTTTGCCGGCCGAGTGGGTGCGTAGCTCAGTTGGTAGAGCAGCTGACTCTTAATCAGCGGGTCCACAGTTCAATCCTGTGCGCACCCACCAAATTCCTAGAAGAGTTGGTGGAAAGACCCTCAAAGCGAGACGCGTTTGGTGCGTCTCGGGCAGGCTGTCTGACCGTGATTCTTTAACCGCGCTATCCGGATCTCGTGGCGATTCAGCCGCGTTGAAAAATGCGGCTCAGAAACCGGCCGAGTCGAAAAGCAATGCTCTTTTCCCCGACTGCAGCTTCGTTGGCGCCAATTCCGTCTTTTCCCCCGGAGAAA
>NZ_RZPH01000063.1:0-11953 GCF_004022825.1 Mesorhizobium sp. M7A.F.Ca.CA.004.04.2.1 | reverse complement strand
AGCCGACCATTGCCGGCATCAAGGAAGCCAGCATCGTTTCCGACTGGTCCAAGCGCCGCGCACGCGGCGAACGCGTGCCGATCGATCCGCCGTCGCTCAACAATGACGGCTCGGTCACCGAGACGGCGCGCATGGGCCGCATCGATTCGCCTGCCGGCCGCAAGATGGCGGCCCTCGACGCCGAAAAGGCGGCCAAGCAGAAGGCCGAGGAGCAGAGGCTGGCTGCCATAGAGGCGGCCAAGCAAGCCAAGGAAGCCGCCAAGGCTCAGGCTCTGGCCGAAAAGGAGGCCGAAAAGGCCGCCAAGGAAGCCCCCGTCGCCACCGCGACCATCGCGGCCCCTTCGGAAGCGGCACCGATGGCTGAGACGCAAGCGGCGAGTGCCGACGAGAGCCGCGTGACGAAGCTGAAGAACAAGCTGCTCGGCATGTTCGGCGGTTGATTTCGCCCGTGGATGATCGCGCCGCTATTTATGACCTCAAGGGGCTGAACTGCCCCTTGCCCGTGCTCAAGGCCAAGAAGCGCCTGGCGGGGATGCAACCGGGCAGCCGGCTCTGGCTGGAGACCACCGACCCGCTGGCCGTCATCGACATTCCGGCATTCTGTTCGGAGAGCGGCCACCAGTTGATTGAAACGGCGGCGGTCTCCGGCGGCCATCGCTTCCTGGTCGAGTGCGGCGCGCCGTAATCGTGGGAGCTACCGCCCGGCAATCGCCAGCGGGTTGTTTTCCAGCGCGGCGCGATCGGGCGTGTCGATCGACGGCCGGTTGGTGAAGGCGGCGAACAGCCTGCGGATATAATCTTCGGGCATATCGAGCGTGATCAGCACCAGCCGCGTGCCGCGCTGGCCATCTGGCCAGGACGGCAATTGCACCGGCGGATGCAGTATCTTCTGCACGCCATGGATCACCAAAGGCCGCGACGGGTCTTCCCTGAGCTCGATGACGCCCTTCATGCGCAGCAGGCGCTCGCCATGTGTCGAGCGCAGCAGGTCGAGGAACATCTCGATCGCCGAAAACGGCACCGGGCCGTCATGCACCAGCGAATAGGAACGCACCCGCGAATCGTGGCGATGACCGTGGTCATGGCCATGTTCGTGATCATGCCCATCATGGTGATCATGATCATGATGGTGATGATCATGAGCGGCTTCCTCGCCCAGCCAGCGCCGCACATCGGCGGATTTGGTTGCCGGGTTGTAGAGGCCGCCATCAAACAGCGCCGCCACGCCTGTCCCCGTGTCACCGGCATCGAGCAGTTCGGCGCCCGGATTGATCTGCCGCAGGCGCGCCCGAAGCATTTCCAACTCATTGGGATCGGCGACCAGATCGGCTTTGCTGAGCACGATGCGATCGGCGACGGCAGCCTGCTTGACCGCCTCGACATGGGCGTCGAGCGTGGCGTTGCCGTTGACGGCATCGACCAGCGTGATGACGCCGTCGAGCCGGAAGGCCTGGATCAGCGCCGGATGCGCCATGATCGACTGCAGCACCGGCGCCGGGTCGGCAAGGCCGGTGGTCTCGACGATGACGCGGGCAAGCCGGGCGATGCGGCCGGTCTGCAGCCGGTCGACCAGGTCGGCCAGCGTGTCGACCAGTTCGCCGCGCACCGTGCAGCAAAGGCAGCCGTCCGAAAGCTGGATGATGCCGTCGGAAGACTGCTCGACCAGCAAATGGTCGATCGCCACCTCGCCGAACTCGTTGATGATTACCGCCGTGTCGGCCAGCGCCGGATCCTTGAGCAGCCGGTTGAGCAGCGTCGTCTTGCCGGCGCCTAGGAAGCCGGTCAGCACCGAGACGGGGATCGGGAAGCCGCTGCCCATTGGCTAGTTCGCAACCTTGGCCGGCTGGTCGCCCTGCGCGGCGGAGCCGGCAATCTTCGGGCCTGCGCCGGCCGGTGCCGGCCTGTCGGGCCGCCAGCTCGGGATCGGCACATCGGCATATTCCTGACCGCCCCGGTCGAGGATGGCCTTCGGCGCCGGACCGGTGGCGCCGCCAAGGCCGACGGCAACCAGCGTCGGCACATGGTCGAGCTTTTCCTGATAGGGCGATTTCGGCACGTCCTTGGCGACGACCGGCGGCGCCTCCGACTGCTCCTGCGGCGTCTTCTTCTTGCAGACCTCGTCCTTCATGTCGTTGGGCGAGACCGTGTCGCCATAGGGCGCCAGCGTGGTGACGGTGGCCGAGCCGGCGGCAGGCGCGTCAAAACCTTGATCGAGCAGTTTTGCCGCGGTCTCGGCACGTGTGACCGCCGATTTCTCGCCAAGCACCACCGCGACCAGCGTGCGCCCGTTGCGGGTCGCCGAACCGATCATGTTGAAGCCGGAAGGGCAGACAAAGCCGGTCTTCATGCCATCGGCGCCGGGATAACGGCCAATCAAGAGATTGTAGTTGGGGATAGCCTTCTTGCCGACGGCAAGGCCTTCGATCGAGAACCACGGCGCATATTGCGGAAATTCGCGGCGGATCGCCATCACCAGCACGGCGAGGTCGCGCGCCGTCGTGTACTGATCCGGCGAATAGAGCCCGTTCGGATTGACGAAATGCGTGCCGTTCATGCCGAGCCGGGTCGCTTCGGCGTTCATCCGGTCGGCAAAGGCCGCCTGCGAACCGCCGACATTTTCGCCCACCGCCATGGCGATGTCGTTGGCCGATTTGACCAGCATCATCTTCAGCGCGTTGTCGAGTCGCATCACCGAGCCCGGCTTGAAGCCCATCTTGCTTGGCGGCTCGGCGGCGGAGTGTTTGGTCACCTTGATCGGCGAATCAAGCTGAACCTCGCCGGCGGCGATCGCCCGAAAGGTGACATAAGCGGTCATCAGCTTGCTCAGCGATGCCGGATACCAGCGCTTGAACGCGTCCTGATGCTGCAGGATCTTGCCGCTGCCGAGATCGAATACGACCACCGGATTGGCCAGCGCCGGCCCGGCCACGACCGACAGCGCGATTGTGCCAACCGAGAATAGTTTGAGGAAATGCCTGTACCGCATGATCAAATCCGAAATCGCCTCTTGCCGTAGTCGCCCCTGGCTCCGTAAGATTTCGTTACGCGATCGCCAGCATGATTGGTCCGACCCTCAAAAACCGGACCGCATCGTTGCGGTGCTATTTACCCTATGTGACGCCAAGATGGCAAAGTGCCTGGCGATCACAATTGCAAGGCAGCGGACGACACCCGCCTGTCCCAACAGCGAGATGGAACCATCATGCCAATCCTGAACCGTGCCGCCGAAATGCAGGACGAAGTTGCCGGCTGGCGCCAGCATCTGCACCAGACGCCAGAACTGAACTTCGACGTCTTCAAGACCGCCGCCTTCGTCACCGAGAAGCTGAAGGCTTTCGGCTGCGACGATGTGGTCACCGGCCTCGGCAAGACCGGCGTCGTCGGCGTCATCCGCGGCCGCCAGGGCGAAGGCCCCACCATCGGCCTGCGCGCCGATATGGACGCGCTGCCGCTCAACGAGATCACAGGCAAATCCTACGCCTCGACCATCCCCGGCAAGATGCACGCCTGCGGCCATGACGGCCACACGGCGATGCTGCTGGGCGCGGCCAAATACCTCGCCGAGACGCGCAACTTCACCGGTTCCGTGGCGGTGATCTTCCAGCCGGCCGAAGAGGGCGGCGGCGGCGGCAACGAGATGGTCAAGGACGGCATGATGGAGCGTTTCGACATCTCAAGGGTGTTCGGCATGCACAACATGCCGGGCCTGCCCGTCGGGCAGTTCGCCATCCGCCCGGGCCCGATCATGGCGGCGACCGCCGAGTTCACCATCACCGTGCGCGGCAAGGGCGGCCACGCGGCGATGCCGCACGGCACGATCGACCCGATCGTCATCACCAGCCAACTGGTCGGCGCCTTGCAGACGATCGCCTCGCGCAGCACCGATCCGGTCGAGGCCGTGGTGGTGTCGGTGACCAAGTTCCACGCCGGTGACGCCTACAACATCATCCCCGAAACCGCTGAAATCGCCGGCACCGTGCGCACCTTGCGCAAGGAGATCGCCAAGAAGTCCGAAGAGCGCATCCGCAGCATATGCGACGGGCTGGCGACCGCGTTCGGGGCAAAGATCGAGGTCGACTACCAGGCAAATTATCCCGTGACCTTCAACCACGCGGAAGAGACGGTGTTTGCCGGTGATGTCGCGATGAGTGTCGCCGGCGACGCCCATGTCCACCGCGGCATCCAGCCGGTGATGGGCGGCGAGGATTTCTCCTACATGCTCGAAGCCCGCCCCGGCGCCTTCATCTTCATCGGCAATGGCGACACCGCCGGTCTCCACAACCCGGCCTACGACTTCAACGACGAGGTCATCCCGCACGGCATGAGCTACTGGGTGAAACTGGCGGAAACCGCGCTGGCCGCCTGACGACGGCAGCGCAAAGCCGGCCGAATTGCCATCGGCCGGCCTCTTGGCGAAACGATCCGAAGCGGCTATGTGTCTGGCCGCGTGGTCCCGTAGCTCAGTAGGATAGAGCGGCAGATTCCTAATCTGTAGGTCACAGGTTCGATTCCTGTCGGGATCACCACGCATTTTCACCAGCTTAGCAACTGACGTCGTACTTTTCGCGAAACAGTACGACGAATTCTAATTTCGCCGGGAATGCATCGCCGAACAATCCAGCTTCGCTCCGAAGAGCGGGCACTACAATGGCCCTTTTGTCTGGCCGAAGGCTGCCGGCAGGATCATTGCGAGGTGATGGTTGACCGTGGTGCGCTGTGACCTAGCTTAAGTTCATGATGGACAGTCAAGAGCCGGGAAGTGGCTTGTCCGCACCGGCGAACTCTCGCGAGGTTGATATGCAGAGGCGCAAATCGGCGTCTCAGGGCCCCGCATGTGTCCTTGGTCGGGCATTGCCCGCCAAGGAATATCAACTGCGGCGATCTATCAGCGCGCGACCGGCGCCCCGCCATCCGCAACAATTCGCAAGTACCAGAAGGATCCCGACGAAAGCGACGTTTCGAGGGCGGTAAGCCTTGGCCAAAACCAAGGCGGATGACCAGACATCGCTTTACGAACTTGACGATACACCCCAGAACGCACGGGCACGGCAATGCCAAATTATCTTGCCGAAATGTATGCAAACGACGTAAATTTGGCCATTCTGATCGCAGTGGTGACGCTTGCATCGGTGGGCGTCTATCTTGTGCTCCGGCGTATCCTTGCCGCGGTGCGACGACGCCGCCTTGCAGCGTTTGACGAAGGCAGATCCGGTATCGCCGACGAGGCTTCTTGGGAATGGGAAAGCCCGGCCGGACTTGTCGCCGGACCTGCTTCTTCCAAGGCTGCCAACCCCTTGCATGCGGTCGGCCTGGATGTTCGGGCTCAAAATACCAACTACTCTCGGTTCGGAGTGCGAATCGAGCATTTCGCCGCGACATCCGAACCCAGCGGGAGCTCGTTAGTGACCGGTGCTCCTGCACCGAACAGTGTGCAGTCTGGCCGGCTTGCAGCATCCATCAGCGCGATCGCGGAACGTGGGAAGCGGATTTGCGGGTCGGCATGGGACCAATTGCGCCATAGAGCTTCACCGCCAAAAATTGCTCCGTTGGCCTATGCTGCGGATCGCGGTTTGAATTTCACAGCGCAGATGGGAGATCCCGACCCGGCCATGGCGCCTGCCTCAAACCCTGTCGTTCGCAGGCCGATCGTTCTTGTATCGCGCTTGGGTCTCGCCGCCATTTGTCTGGCCGCGCCGATTGGCTATGCGATGACGAGACAAATCTGGGTCGAAAGCGCTTCCGCCATCTCGCAAACCCAAGACCAGGCCCAGCGAGCCCTTTCGCGCCCGTTAGGACCTCAGGCGAGTGCCGAATTGCTTGGCCCGGATCTCACGGCTAACCAGGCGCAAGCCGGCACGGATCGTGCTCAGGCTGCCGCTGCGAGACAATTGGCCGACCAGGAGCACCGGGCGGCGGAAGGCGAGCGTACCAGGAGCGCCGCTCTGCAGGGAGCGCTCCTCGAGGCGAGCAAGCAGATCCACACGCTGAGGGCAAGCATGGCAGCTGCCGATGACGCGCGCGAGGAGCGGTTGCGCAATGAACTCGCGGCGGCCCGCACTCTTGACGCGTTGCGGCGCATTGCGGGAGATGCCCGCACGATGCTGAGCGAGGCCACCAGCTATGTCCTTGAGGAGATGCCCGCTGCTCATCTCGAGCAGGAGCAGGCCCAAAGGCAGGCGCGCGATTTATCGCAAGCGCGCGTCCAAATTGAACAGCTTCAGACCGAGGCCGCCGAGGATCGCGCCACGGCCAAGGCTTCACTGGCGCAGGCGAGCGGCATGCTCGACGACGAACGCCGGAAGGCGGAGCTGCTTCGTGGCGATCTCGCCGAAGCGAAACTGGCCAATGCCGCACTCATGAAGCGTACGGCCGCGGCTGAGCAGGAACGGACCGACGCGGTCACAGCGAGACAACAGGTGGAGCGGACCGCAGCTGACACGGAGCGAACGCTCGCACGAGAACGCGCTGCAGCAGCAGCGGCCGTTGAGGAGTTGAAAGAAGCTCGCGTCGAGCGCCAGGCGGCTGAACTGGAGCGAGCCAAAGCAGTCTCAGCGAAAGAGCGTGCCGAGCAGGCCGCAACCGAGACGGCACAGGCTCTGGCACGGGAACGTACTACAGCTGTCATGAATCGTGAGGATCTCGACAGAGCACGCATCGAGCGCGAAGCCGCCGCCCAAGCTCTTTTGGTGCGTGTCGCTAAGCTTCAGGAGGCTCTGGACGAGCAACGCGAGGCCGCACATAGTCGATGCTGACCTCGATAGGGGCCGAGATCGTCGCCCGACTCAACTGATGTACGACGCCCGCGCTGGCGACGCGCACGCTGGTCGCCCCAAACGGAGCGGCGGCCGACTCGATGGCATCATGGCAGGCCCGAACGACTTTATCCGGGACGCCCGGCAACGCCTCGGTTCGGCTGACTGTTGATTGAGTGTTGCTGTCGCTGGGAGGCTGGAGAGCGGCCGGCAGGTCGAGCGACTGTCCGCCCCTTGCGGACGCAACAGCAGTAGCGGTGGCCGGACCTACCGTCCCCGGGGCTGCCGCAGTGCCGCTTGTGCTGGTCTCGCCGTCGTCCGCCGACGAACTGGAGCCGCCGGGGTCATCGCCAGTCCCTTTCTGCGAGCCGCCGTGGTTGCCGCCGGCGTCATGACCTCCGCCGCCACCATGGCCACCAGAACCATGGCCGCCGTTGCCATGCCCTCCGCCTTGCTGACCACCGGTTGCAGCTCCTGCGCAAACTACGGCGATCGAGCAAGCTAAGACGAAATACGCACAGGTGAATCCACGCGATTGACGCACGACGACCTCCATGGATGCGTCGGTCCAACCGTCTTTCCGCGGCGTGCAGTCAGAACGGCCGAACCGCCGCTGCCCCCGAGGCAACCTAGCGATTGCCGCGCCCCCGAAAGAACTAGGGGATCGATCCGGTGTATCAAGGATATTTGGCTGGTAAGCGCCGATGAGAGATCGCTTGGCTGGCGAGTGCCGTATCATTCACGTCGAGGCCGACCGTGGATGACGCCGCAGACGCCTTCATGACCCAATGACCGGAGTCCGGGGAGTGGCCTGGCCGAGGCCCGGGCGAATGCAGAGATCAGCTCCGCCATGGCGAACCATGGCGGGCCAGACGGATCACCCCGCCTCAGCCAACCCTGACGACAAAATGCTTCGTCACCGGCTCGATGATCTTCCAGGTTCCCTTGAAATCGGCTTCCACCACGAAGGCATCGCCGGGACCGACCTCGACCGGTGTGCCGCCGTCCGGCGTGATGATGATGCGGCCGGCGATCATGTGCACGAACTCGTAGTCGGTATAGGTCGCGTGGTAGGTACCGGGCGTCGCGCGCCAGGTGCCCGACAGCACCTTGCCGTCCTCGGTCGTGTGCTGGACGGCGGTTTGCATGGTCGGCTTGCCCTCGACGACGATCCAGCCAGCCAGATCGCCGGCGTCCGCGTGTTCGACGGTGCCGAATTTGAGGATTGTCTCGCGTGTCATGTGCTGGGCTCCGTTTGGTGGATTGCGTGGCGTTGTTTGCCTGGCCGGTCAAATAACCGATGCACCTGCCGCGAGCAATGCCGGCGCCATACGGCCGGCACCTTGGCTGACGGTGCATCAAACAAAAAACCCGCCTGTGCGGCGGGTCACTGGCGCAAATCAGCACCATAAGCAAATATGTACCATAGCTGAGGTCACCGAGTCAAGAAAAAATTCCTATCTCGGAAAAACTGGCGGCACAAAAGCTACCAACACCGGCTACCACGAGGCTTTTTGTTAATCTGAGTTCGGAGCCCTGCCCTGCGGCGCACGCCGCGTCCTTCGGCTCTCGACGGGCGGGTCAGGGTTTGTGCCGCGCCGAGACGAGTTCCGCCTTGCGCCTTGCCGTCTCCATTCCCAGACCGATGAAAGCACGCGCGTGCTTGGCCAGCGCCATGTTGTCCGTCCAGAGATTGCGCCAGATCGCGGTCTTCTTCGACAGGTTCTCATCGACGATTTCCGAAGAGAAGGATTCGAAGCTGAGGTCGTCGCTGTAGCCGATAGCAGTCAGCGCATCGAAGATCGCGGCGAAATCGATATTGCCGGTGCCGAGGAAGCCGCGATGGCTTTCGCCGATATGGACATAGCCGATCTTATCGGCGGCATGACGGATGGCCAGCCCGACATCGGCCTCCTCGATGTTCATGTGGAAGGTGTCGAGATGCAGGAAGATGTTGTCCGAGCCTGTGTCCTCGATGAAGGCCAGCCCTTGCGCGGCGGTGTTGAGCAGATTGCTTTCGAAGCGGTTGACGATCTCGAGGTTGAGCGTGACGCCGGCCGCCTTGGCTGTCTCGGCAACCTTGGCCAGCGTGCCGGCACTGCGCTGCCATTGAGCGCGCGTCGGCGCCTCGACCTGCAATCCGTGGCTGGTCGAGAGAATGCCGGCGACCTTCCGGCCGCCGAGATCGCGCGTCAGCGCGATGGTGTCGTTGAGGATTTCGACGCCGCGCGCGGCAATCGCCTCGTCGGCGCTCGAAATGTCGCCATCAGCAGGCAATCCGATGCTGATCGCGACGCCGAGGCCAAGATCGGCGATGCGCCTGGCAAGCCCGCCGATGTCGACATTGGCGGGATCGAGATAGGAGAATTCGATGAGGTCGAAGCCGGCCTCCCTGGTGTTGGCCAGCGTGCGCTCGAGATCGGCCTGGGCCGAGCCCGCCGACCAGACGAAAGAATGGATTCCAATACGCGACATCATCGTCTCCGGTGCTGCGCATCGACCCCATTGGGGAACCGATGCCTGGACAAGACGTGCGGCCGGGTGATCCCGGCCGCACGCTGCTGAGGGACGTTTAGCGGGCCGCGGTCCAGCCCTTGTAGTCCTTCAGGTTCTCGGCCGTGATCAGCTTCGGGTCGAGCAGCACGGTCGGCTCCGCCGGCTTCTTGCCGGCCAGCAGTTCGGCCGCCATCGTCAGTGACTGGCCGGCCATCACGTAAGGATCCTGCGAGGCCGAGGCCTTGATCATCGAGGTGCCGGAGGAGAGTTCCTTCTCGATATCGGGCGCGCCGTCGACGGCGGTGAAGATGAATTCCGAACGGTTGAGCTGCTTGGCCGCAAGCTGGGCGCCGATCGCCGTCGGGTCATTGATGGCAAACACCGCATCGATCTTGTCGAAGCGGGTGAGCAGCGACTGGAACACCTTCAGGCCGCCGTCGCGCGAGCCTTCGGCATTCTGGTCGTCGGAGAGGATCTTGATGTCGGGATGCTGCGCCAGCACGTTCTTGCAGCCCTTCACCCGCTCCAGGATCGAGGACGATGCCGGTCCGTTGAGGATGACGTAGTCGCCCTTGCCGCCGGTGTGGTCGACCAGGTACTGGCAGGCCTCTTCGCCGGCCTTGACGTTGTTGGTCATCACGGTGACGTCGGCGCCCGGCGCCGAAACGTCGAAGGCGGCAACGACGATACCCGCGGCTTGCGCCTTCTTCACCGCCGGCGCGATCGCCTTGGCGTCGACGGCATTGAGCATGATCACGTCGACGCCGGCGGCGATGAACGAATCGACCTGCGAGACCTGCTTGTTGAGGTCATAGTCGGCCGATACCGAGGTCACCTCGACCTTCGGGTTGATCTTCTTGGCCGCGTCCTCGATGCCCTTGATGGTGGCGACGAAGAAGGGATTGCCGAGCAGGCCGACCGAGATACCGACCTTGTTGAGGTCCTTGGCCGAAGCAGGCGCGATGGCGAGCGACGCGAGTGCGACGCCGCAGAGCAGTTTGGCGATGGTCTTCATTGCTTTCCTCCGATTGCCCCGCGCCTCTCACGGTGCGTTACACAAACCGGTCGTTGACGCCGGCGACTAAGGTCAATCACGTTCTTGCTCCTGCCTGGAGCCTGTAGCGGTCGAGGGCGACCGCCACGATGATGACCAATCCCTTGATGATGTACTGCCAGATGTCGGAGACACCGGCCAAGATGAGCCCATTGGAGAGCACCGCGATGATCAGGCCGCCGATCAGCGTACCCCAGATCGAGCCGACGCCGCCGACGAAGCTGGTGCCGCCGAGGATGACCGCAGCAATGGCGTCGAGTTCGTAGGATTGCCCGAGCTGCAAGCCGTTGGCTGCGTAGAGCCGGGCCGCCGACATGGCGCCGCCAAGACCGGCCAGCAGGCCGGAAACGCCATAGACGAAGAGCAGCACCAGCGGCACCTTGATACCGGTCAGCCGCGCCGCTTCGGCATTGCCGCCGACGGCATAGATCCAGGTGCCGAGCACGGTGCGCTTGAGCACCAGCCAGGACAGCACCACCACCGACAGCGCGATGATGACCAGCCACGGAATGCCGAACAGCGAACCGTTGCCGATGAAATCGAACGGCAGGTCCGAGTTGAACACCGTGGTGTCCTGGCCGAGCAGGCGGGCGACACCGCGCACCGCGGTCAGCGAACCCAGCGTGACGATGAAGGGCGGCAGCTTGATGTAGGCGATGAGCAGCCCGTTGATGAGGCCGAAGCCGAGGCCGACCAGAATGGCCGCCGGCACGCCGAGCAAACCCCAGTCCGGCACCAGCGACACCATCACCGCCACCATCGCCGATGCGGCGAGGATGGCGCCGACGGACAGGTCGATACCGCCGGTCAAGATGACGAAGGTCATGCCGGCCGCCAACACGATGTTGATCGACGACTGCTGGGTGACGATCAGAAGATTGGTCTCGGTCAGGAAGCGCGGGTTCAGGAACTGGAAGCCGGCCGCCAGCAGGATCAGCACCGGCAGCATGCCGAGGGCAGCGAAAGCCGTGCGCAAACGTCGGCTTGTGCCGGTGGCCTGGCCGCCTGCGCTGATCTCGGTCGCCTTGTCGGT
Source organism: Mesorhizobium sp. M7A.F.Ca.CA.004.04.2.1 (assembly GCF_004022825.1). Taxonomy (NCBI): domain Bacteria; kingdom Pseudomonadati; phylum Pseudomonadota; class Alphaproteobacteria; order Hyphomicrobiales; family Phyllobacteriaceae; genus Mesorhizobium; species Mesorhizobium sp. M7A.F.Ca.CA.004.04.2.1. The sequence goes on along the minus strand of NZ_RZPH01000063.1, from coordinate 618 downwards.
CATTGCTGAGCCGCTCCTGTTGCAAGTTCCATGATTTTCTCCTGGCTTAGCGGTTCGCCTTGCGATGCCGTCACCTCGCCCGATATCGTACCGTCGCGCATCACCAGCACGCGGTCGGCGACGCCGATCACCTCGGGCAGTTCGCTGGAGATCATCAGGATGGCAATGCCCTGTTTGGCGAGATTGTCGATCAGCCGGTAGATTTCCGATTTCGCCCCGACATCGACGCCGCGGGTCGGCTCGTCCAGGATGACGACCTTCGGCTCGGTTTCGAGCAGGCGGGCGAGCAGCACCTTCTGCTGGTTGCCGCCCGACAGCGAGCCGGCATTGGCCTGCACCGAACTGGTGCGGATGGAGAGATCGGCAACAGCCTTGGAAGCGCGCCTTTCGGCGGTCGCGAAGTCGCGCAAGCCGCCGGCGCGCGAATCCCGCGCCAGCACGCCCATGCTGATGTTGTCGGAAATCGACATGTCGAGGAACAGGCCAAGTTCCTTGCGGTCCTCGGTCAGATAGGCGATGCCGGCATCGAGCGCCTCGCGCGGCGAGCCGATGGAGATCGTTTTGCCGTCGAGTTCCAGCGTGCCTGACACGCGCCTGTCGGCGCCGAAGATCAGCCGC
>NZ_RZPH01000639.1:0-3569 GCF_004022825.1 Mesorhizobium sp. M7A.F.Ca.CA.004.04.2.1 | reverse complement strand
TCCTCGATCCAGGCGAGGTCGAGTTCGCGCAACCTCGCGGCGCGCCGGATCGCCTCGTCGATCGAAAATCCCTGATTGGCGTCGGTCATGATCTCATAGCCGTCGCCGACAGCCTTGCGCACCGCCGACAGGCGCGCAAGATCCTCCGACCCGTGCGGCCTGCCGATTTTCACTTTCGAGCCGCGAAAGCCCTTCGCCTTGGCGGCTAGCGCATCGTCAACCAGCGCCTGCGTCTCGATGTGCAGCCAACCGCCTTCGGTCGTGTAGAGCGGGCAGCGATCCTTGGCACCGCCGGCCAGTTTCCACAGCGGCAGGTTCTGTTTCTTGGCCCGCAGATCCCATAGTGCCGTGTCGATCGCCGCGATCGCTATAGCGGTGATCGCGCCAATCGTGGTGGCATGCGTGGCGAATTCGAGATCGTGCCAGATCGCCTCGATCATGTCGGGGTCGCGGCCGATCAGGCGCGGCACCAGATGGTCTGACAAAAGCCGCATCACCGACGAGCCGCCGGTGCCGATCGTGTAGCTGTAGCCGGTGCCGACCGCGCCGTCGGAATCGGTGATGGTCACGATCGGCGTTTCCTGGCTGACGAAGCTCTGGATGGCGTCGGTGCGTTTGACCTTGGGCACAAGGTCCACCATCCGAAGGTCGACTTTCTCGATTCTGGTCATGCCGATCAGCTCCGCAATGTCTTTCCGGTCTCAGTGGCAAACAGATGCGCCTGCGACATGTCGAGGCTCATGGCGACGCGCTCGCCCGGCCGGAGTGGCCTCGGGTTCAGCATGCGCGACACCCAGTCCGTACCGTTGAATTCGACGAACACCAGCGTCTCGTTCCCGAGCGGTTCGGTAACGGTGATCGGCAGTTCGATCTGGTGGACGTCTGCCGCGCCACCGGAACTGATGCCATGGCCGGTTGGATAGATGTCGTCCGGCCGTAGCCCGAACACAACCTTGTCGCCGGTCGTGACATTGGCCTTGAACTGAGCGGGCAGCGGCAGCTTTTCGCCGTTGGCGAAAACCATCTGGCCGTCATCGATCGTGGCCTCGTGCAAATTCATCGGCGGCGAACCGATGAAGCCGGCAACGAAGCGGGTTGCCGGCCGCCGAAAGACCTCGTCGGGCGTGCCGACCTGTTCGATATGGCCGTCGCGCATGATGACGATGCGATCGGCCAGCGTCATTGCTTCGACCTGGTCGTGGGTGACGTAGATCACCGTCGACTGCACCTTGGCATGCAGCTTCTTGATCTCGGTGCGCATCTGCGTGCGCAATTTGGCGTCGAGATTCGAAAGCGGCTCGTCGAACAGGAAGACGTCAGGATCGCGCACGATGGCGCGGCCCATGGCGACGCGCTGGCGCTGACCGCCGGACAGTTGTGAGGGGCGGCGATCGAGCAACGTGTCGAGGCCGAGGATGGCCGAGGCTTCGGCGACACGGCGCTCCATGTCTTCCTTGGCGGCACCTGCGATCTTCAGAGAGAAGCCGAGATTTTCGCGCACCGTCATGTGCGGATAGAGCGCGTAGGACTGGAACACCATCGAAATGTTGCGCGAGCGTGGCGGCAGGTCGTTGACGATGCGCCCGCCAATCTCTATCGAGCCGGCGCTGATCTCTTCCAGCCCGGCGATCATCCGCAGCGTCGTCGACTTGCCGCAGCCGGAGGGGCCGACCAGCGCGATGAATTCGCGGTCGGCGATGTCGAGATCGATGCCGTGCACGATCCCGACAGCGCCGTAGCGCTTGGTCAGCTTGGTGAGGGTAACGGTTGCCATGGTATCAGCCTTTCACCGCGCCGGAGGTCAGGCCGCCGACAAGGTGTTTCTGGACGACGTAGGTGAGGGTGAGCGCCGGGATGATCATCACCACGGCCAGCGCGCACATGCCGCGCCAATCGATGGTGAACTCGGCCGTGTAATCGAGCAGGCCGACCGGCAGCGTCTTGGCGCTCACCGAACGGGTCAGCTGCGAGGCCAGAGCGAACTCATTCCAGCAGGTCAGGAAGGCGAAGATCGCGGCCGACGCGATGCCCGGCCCGGCAAGCGGGAACTCGACCTGCCAGAACGCCTGCCAGCGCGTGCAGCCATCGATCTGCGCGGCCTCCGCGAGGTCCTTGGGCACCTGACGGAAGAAGCCGTCGATCAGCCAGATCGTGAACGGCACGTTGAGCGCGACATAGGCAAGGATAAGCCCGAAATGGGTGTCGATGATGCCAAGCCGCACATAGAGGAAAAACAGCGGCAGCGAGAGCGCAATGCCCGGCACGGTGCGCGTCAGCATCAGCCCGAGGAAGACGCTCGATTTGCCGCGGAAGCGGTAGCGCGCGAACGCATAGCCGCCGGCCATGCCGATGGCCACTGCAATGACCGTCGAGGTCACCGAGATGATCAACGAGTTGCGGAAATATTCGATCACTGGAATGCCGCCTTTGCCGATACCGCTGAACATGGCGACGTAGGCGTCGAACGAAATCTCCTGCGGGATCCAGACCGGCGGCTTGGCCATGATCTCGACCGCCGGCCGCAGCGACGAGAGGACGATCCACAGGCCCGGCAGGCAGATCGTCAGCATCGCCAGGAACAGGCCAATGCGATAGACGATGCCCAGCAGCCGGCGCTTCAGGCGGGCGGAAGAATTCTCGTCCATCTTCACCACTCCGCACCAATCTGCGTGCGCGCCGCGGCGAGCTTGTTGAAGAAGTAGACGGTGAAGGCGATCGACAGCAGGATCGAGAAATAGGCCATGGCGTTGGCCATGCCCATGCGCCCGTCGCTGTAGGCGGTGCGGGCCACCAGAGTCCATAGCAGTTCGGTGCGGCCCGCCGGTCCGCCATCGGTCATGATCTTGACGATGTCGTAGGCGCGCGCCACGTCGAGCGAACGGATAGTCATGGCTATGTAGGCGAAAGGCATGACGAACGGCCACGTCACATAGCGGAATGTCTGCCACGGCGTGCAGCCGTCGACACGCGCCGCCTCGATCGGCTCCTTGGGCATGGCGAGTAGGCCGGCGAGGATCAGGATGGCGAAGATCGCCGTCGACGACCAGATCTCGGCGATCGAAATGGCGATGAAGGCGAGATGGCCCTCGATCAGCCACGGAATGGCGTCTTGCGTAATGCCGAGCGACTGCAGCGCATTGTTCACCAGGCCGATATTGTCGTTGAACATGAACTTGAACTGGAAGCCGACGAGGATCGGCGAGAACATCATCGGAAACATCATCAGCGTGCGCAGGATGCGCTGGCCGCGTGTCGCTTTCTCGACCAGCATGGCAAGCCCAAGGCCGAGCAGCATTTCGAGATTGAGCGCGATGGTCAGCAGCAGCACCGTGCGGCCGAACGCCCACCAGAAATCGGTGTTGGACAGGATCGAAAGATAGTTCCGGATGCCGATGAAGACGTAGAACGTTTCGGGCCGCGTCAGGCGGAACGGCGTGAAGCTGGAGTAAAGGGACAACAGCAACGGCACAACGACAACCGCCGCCAGCACGATCATGGCCGGAAGCAGCAGCAGGAATGGCGCGGATGGCTTGAAGCCCTTCATCAGAATCCTTGAGGTGTTTGCATTT
>NZ_RZPH01000638.1:0-3570 GCF_004022825.1 Mesorhizobium sp. M7A.F.Ca.CA.004.04.2.1 | reverse complement strand
GTCGGCATAGGGGGCGCCCCGCCACTCGCCGCCAGATAGCTCGGTCAGGCCTAATTCCGGCCTGCCGACCGCCTCGGCCACCCAATCGCGCAACGTGGGGATTTTCGAGCTTTCGGAGAAGGTGCATTCAAACGCCGTCGCCACATGCTTCGGACAGCGCGACCATGTCTCCCGAGCCTCCCGCGACGCTTCGATGCCCGGGCCGCCTGAATGGCTGGGAAACAGGTGAATGCGGTCCGTATCGATACCCAGTTCACGCAGCCACACGATAACGGCATGCATCGAACTGCCGGACAGGCCAGGACCCTCGTCGACAACGGCGAAACGCGCCGATGGATTGTTCATCCAAGTGGCGATCGACTGCGGATCGGCGTTGATATACCTGCGGAAGGGATGGCCGATCGGGCGAACGCTGAATGGTGCCGGCGCACCAATCGAGGCCGCCACCATAGCTGCCAGCCCGAGGCCGATGCTGCGGACGCCGATCACGCATGTGTTCGCATCGAGACCCGACTTCTGCGCCGCGTCCAAATAGCTTTCGGGATAAAGCGCATAGTGCGCATAACCCTCGGCAGAGCCGGTCACAACCTCGGCCTTGCAGTCGAGCCCGGCCAGCTGTTTGAGAAGTCCCGGATCGATGCCACCGCCGACGCCGAAACCGCTTTGCCACGACTTCGCCACCTCTGCCGCGAGTCCGACCAACAACTTGGCGCCTTGCTGTTGTCGCGGCGAAAAGATGTCGATGCCGCTGGTTTGGAAATCGACATCGGCAAGCGCCTGAACCAGCTCCGACACGCTGATGAATAGTCCGACCAATGCAGCATGGCGTTGGACGCCATGAGACATCCGATCCAGGCTTTCGGCCATTTCGTTTGCTGCTTCCCGAAGCTGCTCTGCGCTCTCGGTCTGCCTGTGGTCGCCGTAGACGATCATCGATCGGTTTTCCAATGTTGCCGTGCGGCAACGCATCGAATGCAGCTTCGATCCATGCAGTCTCGCGCAATTTTTCGATGGGCGGAGGAACATTCCGGCACGCTGATGGTTCGGCGCCAGGAACTTACCTTTGAACAACATAGGGTGGCGGTTTCGTGGGATCGAAAAAGGTTCGTGTTGGTATCGTTGGGGTCGGCAACTGCGCATCCTCCCTGGTGCAGGGCCTCTCGTTTTATCGTAACGCGAAAAGCAACGAACCAATCCCTGGGCTGATGCATGCCGACCTTGGCGGCTACCATGTCGACGACATCGAGATTGTCTGCGCATTCGATGTCGCCAGGAGCAAGGTTGGCCGCGACGTCGCGGAAGCGATCTATGCCGCCCCGAACAACACGTTCCGCTTCGCCGACGCGCTGACAACCGGCATTCGCGTCGAGCGCGGGCCGACGTTGGACGGGATCGGCAAATATCTGCGCGACGAGATTGAAGAAGCTCCGGAGCCGGTTGCCAATGTCAGCGAGATCCTGCGCGACAGCAACGCTGACGTGCTGGTTTCCTACCTGCCGGTGGGTTCTGAGGAGGCAACTTGCTTCTATGCCGAATGCGCACTCGAGGCCGGCTGCGCCTTCGTCAATTGCATACCAGTTTTCATCGCCTCACGCCCGGAATGGCGCCGGCGCTTTGAGCAGCGAGGACTGCCGCTGGTCGGCGACGATATCAAGAGCCAGGTCGGCGCGACCATCGTGCACCGGCTGCTGGCCAATCTCTTCCGCGAACGCGGCGTACGCATCGACCGCACCTATCAGCTGAATTTCGGCGGCAACACCGATTTTCTCAACATGCTGGAACGCGAGCGGCTGGAATCGAAGAAAATCTCGAAGACACAGTCCGTGGCCAGCCAGTTCGATGTTCCCCTGGAGCCAGGCAATATCCACGTTGGGCCCAGCGACCACGTACCGTGGCTGACCGATCGCAAGTGGGCCTATATAAGGGTGGAAGGCACGACTTTCGGCGGCGTGCCGCTCAATGCCGAGCTCAAGCTGGAAGTCTGGGATTCTCCAAACTCGGCCGGCGTGGTGATCGATGCGGTACGCTGCGCCAAGCTGGCGCTCGATCGCGGCATGGCCGGAGCGCTGACCGGTCCCTGCAGTTATTTCATGAAGTCGCCTCCCGAACAGTTCACCGACGCCGAAGCGCGGCAGCGCACGCTCGCTTTTATCGCAGGCAAGGACGAGCCTTTGCTCGATGCCGCGGAATGACGACGACCTTCTTTCTGATCCGCCATGCGGCACACGACAATGTCGGCTCCTATCTGGCAGGCCGTATGGACGGCGTTTGCCTCGGGGATGCTGGTAAGGCGCAGGCAACGCAGCTTGGCTGCCGCATGGCCCGGGAGCCGATTGCAGCGATCTTGTGCAGCCCGCGCGAGCGGACCCGGGAGACGGCCCTGCCAATCGCGTTCGCCTGCGGCGTCGGGGAAATCGCGATCTGTGCCGAACTCGACGAGATCGACTTCGGCGACTGGTCGGGAAAGACCTTCGATGAGTTGAGCGGCAACGCCGGCTGGCGAGCCTGGAACGACCAGCGGCAGGAGGCCAGGACACCAAACGGCGAAACCATGCTGGATGTCCAGCAGCGCGTCGTCGCGGTGATGAACGCTGTCCACGAGCAGCATCAGAATCAGTGTGTCGCCCTGGTCAGCCACGCCGATGTGATCAAGGCCGCCGTCTGCAAAGTCCTTGGCTTGCCGGCCGGCGACTGCTTTCGCTTCGACATCGATCCCGCCTCGATCACCACGATCGTGTCGGGCGACTGGGGGGCGAAGCTGATCCGATTGAACGAAGTTGCCTGACGAGGATTTGCCGGATGCAGATGGTCATTTTCGGTCTTACCGTCACGTCTTCATGGGGTAACGGCCATGCCACCTTATGGAGGGGACTGATCAGAGCCCTCGCCCGGCGCGGCTGGTCCATCACCTTCTTCGAACGCGACACACCCTACTATGCCGGAACGCGCGATGTTGATCATCTGGACGGCGGCAACATCGTGCTCTATCCGGACTGGGAGGATATCCGCCGGGTCGCGGAGCAAACGATCAAACGATCGGATGTCGTTATCGTCACCTCTTATTGTCCCGATGCCGTGGACGCCTCGCGGCTGGCGCAGCAGGCAGGGCGCGGACTGCGGGTCTTCTACGATCTGGACACTCCGGTCACGCTTGCCCGCATCGAACAAGGTGAGCGTCCACCCTATTTCGGCCCCGAGGGTCTTGCCGATTTCGACCTCGTCCTGAGCTACACAGGCGGCTCGGCGGTCGACGCGCTGAAGGCGGTTCTGGGCGCGCGTCACGTGGTGCCGCTCTATGGGCATGTCGATCCGGATCAACACCGGCCGGCTACGCCGCGGGCCGAGTTCAAGGCCGATCTCTCCTATCTCGGAACCTACGCGCCCGATCGCCAGGCGGCCGTCGAGAATCTGCTGGTTCGCCCAGCTGCGCGCTTGGCGGACCAGCGCTTCATCATCGGCGGCGCACAATATCCGCAGGAATTCCCGTGGAGCGACAACATCTTCTTCGTCAGGCACCTTCCGCCGGCCGATCACCCGGCGTTTTTCTCATCCTCTCGTCTGACACTGAAT
>NZ_RZPH01000637.1:0-3575 GCF_004022825.1 Mesorhizobium sp. M7A.F.Ca.CA.004.04.2.1 | reverse complement strand
GATCACCACCAGCCCTGCGATCAGCGAATAGAGCGGCAGGCTGTCGAAGCTCAGGATCGGGCCGACCGGCGTGATCGGCTCGGTGAAGTTCAGCCATTGGCCGTCGGCGAAGCGCAGCGAGGCCGTCAGCTTGTCGCTCTGGGCGAAGTCGGCGGCCAATACCAGAAGGTCGCGCTCGACCTGGCCGATGTCGGGTCCCGGGGCCGTGCCGTCCGCGTCATCGGCCTCGCGCGTCGCCGGATCGCGGCGTACGCGTGCATCGGTGATGCCGAATTTCGACAGCCTGCCGACGAGGATGTCTTCGAGTTCGGCCAGTTCGTCGTCACCGGCGATCGACGAAGTGACCGCCGGTGTGTCCGAAACGGTGAGCGCATAGGTTGAATTGAACAGGCCGCTCGCCGTCGCCTTGCGCTCGTCCGGACTGGCGTCATGCATGAGCTGCACCAGCGAGAAGGCACGGTCGTTGAGCCGGTAGAGGTCGACGGCGTCGTTGGCGGCGGCGCGGTCGCGCGATACGATGTAAAGGGTCGCGACCTGGCTGATCAGCAGGCCGGCAATGACGATCAGCAGCACCCAGACAGGCAAGGTCTGCGGCAGGAAACGCCTCATTCGGAGGTCGTTTCGGGCAGGAACTGGTAGCCGCCGCTGCGCACGGTCAGGATCAGCTTGGGCGTTTTGGGGTCGTCTTCCATCTTGCGCCGCAACCGGCTGACCAGGATGTCGATGCTGCGGTCGAAGGAATAGTCGCTGTCGCCGCCGGACAGTTCGATGAGCTGGTCGCGGGTCAGCACGCGCTGCGCGCTCTTGACGAAGGTCTGCAGCAGGTTGAATTCGGCCATGGTCAGCTCGACCCTGACATCGTCGGGTGCGATCAGCCGGCGCCGAGCACAGTCCATCGTCCAGCCGGCGAAGCGGTAGATCTGCTTGGTGGTGGCGCGCTTGGGCTCGGCGGCGCCATTGCGCCTGAGCACGGCGCGGATGCGCGCCAAAAGCTCGCGCGGGTCGAAGGGTTTGGGCACATAGTCGTCGGCGCCCATTTCCAGGCCGACGACGCGATCGGTCGTCTCGGTGACGGCGGTCAGCATGATGATCGGCGTCGAGTACTGGGCGCGCAGGTCGCGGCACAGCTCCAGCCCGCTCTTGCCGGGCAGCATCACGTCAAGGACGATGAGGTCCACCTGGACGCGCCGCAGGATGGTCTCCATCTCGACACCGTCGGCGGCAACCGAGGTGTGCAGGCCCCGCTTCTGGAAGAATTCCTGCAGCAGGTCGCGGATGCCCTTGTCGTCGTCGACGATCAGTATGTGTGCGTCGGATTTCACAGCAGCCCTGTCATTGTTGCCAAGCCCTTCTGTCTTTGATTGCCAAGCCCTTCTGTCACAACCCACACGATAGAATTCAGGCCATATGTTGGCCAGTGGCTATGATGGGTTCACACCGGCTTTCTCAGACACAATCCAGAAACAAAATTCTACAGTTCAGAAAAACTCCTGAAAAATTTCAAGGGCATAACTGGTCTCGTGGCGGTCAGGTCATCGGCTGCGACGCTAGTCTCCGGGTTTACGGATAAACCGATGCCAAGGTTGTCGATCAGTTTGTTGGGTGCGTTGCTGGGCTTCTGCCTGGTCACTGCCGCTGTCGGACAATCGGACGCAAAGGTGACGCTCACAACCCGGAGCGAACGGTGCGCCAATCTCAGCCACCAATTTGATGAAGCCCTCGAAACCCACGCCACGGCAACGCAGGTCACCGCGGCAAAGGCACTTCAGAGAAAGGGCAACCGGTACTGCGCCGCCAAGAAACAGGCGCAGGGCATCCGGATGCTCGCCAATGCTTTGAAGCTGCTTGGAGTGACGCCGAACGACCCGGTTCAGTAACACTCAGAAACTTGACCCGCATAAAAAGGAAACGAAGCCATGAAAAAGTCCATCCTCTCCGCCACCGGTCTCGCCGTCGCTCTGGCTTTCGCGATGCCGGCTCTCGGCAACGCCGCCGCCACCACGACCGCTGCTCCGGCTGCTTCGACGACCACAGCTCCGGCGACTGCCGCTCCGGCCAAGGCTGCTCCGAAGAAGGTCGTCAAGAAGACCGTCAAGAAGCACAAGAAGGCTGCCGAGAAGGCCGTCAAGAAGGACGCCCCGAAGACGTAATCAGGTCCGGCATAAAATGCCGGCTGTTGGCCAAGGACGCTCCAGCTGGTTTCGGCTGGAGCGGCCTTCTTCCTGTCCGAGCGCTGAAGCCCTGACGAAGTCTGGCACCGGCAGCTTCCGCCTCGACTGACACTTAACCCGTTTGCAACGCCGGCCGTGTAGGACAATCCGCATGAAGAAGCGGCTTTCGTCCATTTTGCGCTCGATGGTGATCGGCGGCCTGGTTGCCACCGGCGTCGCCAGGGTGCTGATCCTGTTCACCGCCAGCCCGGTGCCCGATCCGGCCACCGGACGCACCGAGCCTTCGCTGTTCGCGCCGGCGATTTCCACCAACTGGGACTACATCACGCCGGCACAGACCTGGCTGCTGATCGTGCTGACAGGCGCGACGTTGATCTGCGTCGCCGCGTGGCCGATCACGGTCTGGCTGGAACGCCGGGCGGATGCGGGTGGAAACCGCTTTCACCCCGATATCCGGCCCGCCACGACCGCGCGGCAGATTCCCAGCCGCCGCATGTTCGGCCGCCAGGGCCGTTGAACGGCAACCGACACTTTCCCACATGATTGTGAATGGCCGCGTCGGCGGACACTGGTTTTCGCGCGTCGACCAAAATGGACGACCGCTTTCGCTGGTGCCAGAATGGCGGCAGGGTTGCTACGCCAGAGCAATTCACCGTTTCGTGGAAACGGCGAACCGTTCTGATCCTTTGTCTTGACGCAATTCCGGGCGGAAAACCGTTTTACACTTTTCCTGGAATTGCTCTAACTGTCGGTTCCAATGCCTGAAATCACCACAAAACCGCGCGTCCAGGTCAAGCCGCAGATCGAACGGCCAAAGCTCTACAAGGTCATCCTCATCAATGACGATTTCACGCCGCGCGAATTCGTCGTGACGGTGCTGAAGGGTGAGTTCAAACTCAGCGAAGACCAGGCGCATCGGGTGATGATCACCGCGCATCGTCGCGGCGTCTGCGTCGTCGCCGTGTTCACCAGGGATGTCGCCGAGACCAAGGCGACGCGCGCCACCGATGCCGGCAAGGCCAAGGGCTATCCGCTGATGTTCAAGACGGAGCCGGAGGAGTAGCTCTACCGTCCTTCGCGGTACCACATCGAACCCATTGCCAGAAGCAGCAGGCCGAGGCCGAGGAAGCCGCCGAACAGCGGCACGCGCGAGACGGCCTTGAGCACGCTGTCGTCCGTGGTGCGCAGTCCGATCCAGTCGTTGCCGGACGCGGCACCAGCCGAGCGCACAGGCACGATGGAGGGTAGCGTCACGTCGCTGCCAAGGGCTGCGGACGACGCCAGCCGGCGCACGCTGCCGCCGGTGGCTTCAGCCGGCGCCTTCAGCCGGCTTTCGGTGGAAATGACGTCGGCGAATTCCGGGGCGTTGACCGGCCCGACATGGGCGAGCGCGGTGAGGTCGCC
>NZ_RZPH01000636.1:0-3576 GCF_004022825.1 Mesorhizobium sp. M7A.F.Ca.CA.004.04.2.1 | reverse complement strand
CCATGAAGATTTCATCCGGATTTCGTTCCATCGCGGTTGCCGCCATCGCCACCGCGAGCATCGGCTTTGCCAGCGCCGCGCATGCCGACAGCGGCACGATCCGCTTCGCCGTCTACAAGGCGGCCTTCTTCGTCGGTGGCTCCGGCGGCAAGGGCACCTTCACCTTCCATGGCAAGAGCTACCCGATCTCGATCGGCGCCGTGTCCGGAGGCCTGGCTTTCGGCGTGTCCAAGACATATTTCCGCGGCACGGTTCGCCATATCCGCCGCGCCCGCGACGTGACCGGGGTCTACGGAGCAGCCGGCGGCGGCGGCACGATCGGCAAGGGAGCCCAGGTGATCATCATGACCAATGACAAGGGCGCCCAACTCGAACTCACGGGCAAGCAAGTCGGCCTGCAGGTCAACGCCGACCTCAGCGGCATGGCCATCTCGTTCGAGTAAGGCCGTCATTCCAGCCGGACCATATTCAAAGGGCGGTGCCGGCTTCGAGCCGACGCCGCCCTTATCATTTACCTAGCTCCTGAGCCCCGGCGCTTCCTGGCCGGTGCGCTCGACATATTCAGTATAGCCGCCGCCATAGGTGTGGATGCCTTCGGGCGTCAGTTCCAGCACGCGATTGGAAAGCGCTGCCAGAAAATGCCGGTCGTGCGAGACGAACAGCATGGTGCCCTCGTACTGCGACAGTGCGGTGATCAGCATCTCCTTGGTGGCGATGTCGAGATGGTTGGTCGGCTCGTCCAGCACCAAAAGGTTGGGCGGGTCGAACAGCATCAGCGCCATCACCAGCCGCGCCTTCTCGCCGCCTGACAGCACGCGGCATTTCTTCTCGATCTCGTCGCCGGAAAAACCGAAGCAGCCGGCAAGTGCCCTGAGCGGCGCCTGGCCGGCCTGCGGAAACGCGTCCTCCAGTGTCTGAAACACCGTGCGCTCGCCTTCCAGCACCTCCATGGCGTGCTGGGCGAAATAACCCATCTTGACACTTGGGCCGCGCGCGACCGTGCCGGTGTCGGGCTCGGAAGCGCCGGCGACCAGCTTCAGAAGCGTCGATTTGCCGGCGCCGTTGACGCCCATGATGCACCAGCGCTCGCGGCGGCGCACCTGGAAGTCGAGCCCCTCATAGATGGAGCGGCTGCCATAGCCCTTGTGGACGTTCTTCAGCGTCACGACATCTTCGCCGCAGCGCGGCGCCGGCAGGAAATCGAAGGAAACCGTCTGGCGGCGCTTCGGCGGCTCGACGCGGTCGATCTTGTCCAGCTTCTTCACCCGGCTCTGCACCTGCGCGGCATGCGAGGCGCGCGCCTTGAAGCGCTCGATGAAGGCGATCTCCTTGGCCAGCATTGCCTGCTGGCGCTCGAACTGTGCCTGCTGCTGCTTGTCGGCGATCGCCCGCTGCTGCTGGTAGAATTCGTAGTTTCCGGAATAGGCGGTCAGCGAACCGGCGTCGATCTCGACCACCTTGTTGACGATGCGGTTCATGAACTCGCGATCGTGCGAGGTCATCAGCAGCGCGCCGTCATAGTTTTTCAGGAAGGATTCCAGCCAGATCAGGCTCTCCAGGTCGAGATGGTTCGATGGCTCATCGAGCAGCATGGCGTCGGGCCGCATCAGCAGGATGCGGGCCAGCGCCACGCGCATCTTCCAGCCGCCGGACAGCTTTCCGACATCGCCGTCCATCATCTCCTGCGAAAAGCCGAGACCGTCCAGCACTTCCCGCGCACGGCCATCCAGCGCATAACCGTCGAGTTCCTCGAAGCGGTGCTGCGCCTCGCCATATTTTTCGATGATTTCGTCCATCTGGTCGGCCTGGTCGGGATCGGCCATGGCCGCCTCGAGGGCTGCCATTTCGGCCGCGACTTCGGACACCGGCCCGGCGCCGTTCATCACTTCGGCGACAGCGCTGTGGCCTTCCATGTCGCCGACATCCTGGCTGAAATAGCCGATGGTGACGCCGCGATCGACCTGCACCTGGCCTTCGTCGGGCTGCTCCTGCCCGGTGATCATGCGAAACAGCGTCGTCTTGCCGGCGCCGTTCGGCCCGACGAGGCCGACCTTCTCGCCCTTCTGCAGGGAGGCCGACGCTTCGATGAAGACAAGCTGACGGCCGTTCTGCTTGCTGATGCTTTCAAGTCTGATCATGCGGTGTCCGGGCTATATGCTTGCGTGAAAGGATTTGCCCGGCGCCTTACGCGAAGGATGGCCGCAAAGGAAGAGGCGCAAGCGCCGCATACAGCGGAACGCCCTTGCCTTCCCCCCTTGTGGGGGAAGGTGGATCGGCGCGTCAGCGCCTAGACGGATGAGGGGTGTTCCAGCGAATGAGACGTTGGTGTTCCCTGGAACACCCCTCATCCGACTCGCTTCGCGAGGCCACCTTCTCCCACAGGGGGAGAAGGGACAACCCCACCCAGACACACTCCAGAAACAAGATTCAACATCCGGGAAAAACTCGCGAAAACATCGCCTGTCATAACCACCCTCGCGGCGGTCAAGCAGGCTGCTGCACAACGCGAAGAAATGGTCCCGAAACATGCAACGACGCTCGACCGGATGGATGGGTGCCCTGACAGGCATTTCGCTCGCCATGCTGGCGGTCGCAGAGTCGGGGGCGGAAGCAGCGGTCACCCGGAGCGAATATTGCAGCCAGCTCGGCCTTCAACTCGACGGAGCCATCCAGACGAAAGCCGTCCCAGGCACGAGCGCAAGCCAGATCGCCGAGGCAACGGCACTCCAGGACAAGGCGAACCGGTTTTGTGCCGAGCGAAAGCAGGCCCAAGGCATCAGGACCTACGCCAACGCCTTGAAACTCCTTGGCGTGACACCGGTCGACCTGAACCAATAGTATCTGCCTTTGAACCATCAAGCACGCCAAGGCTGCTTGATCGCCCCTCCTTCCTGACTTCCTCCCGGGAAAAGGCCGCCGCTCGCAAAAGCGAGGGCGGCTTTTTTCTTGGCTACGCAATGCCGGAGGAAATGCGCGACAGACACCTGTCAAATCCGCATAAAAACAGATGCTTATAACAATTCGGCGATTCAGATACTGAAGCACTTCATGCGACGCTGAGTGCCGATCACAATCTGCCCAGGGATCGGGTGGCGGGCCGCATGCGCAACGCATGCCCCTCGCCGCAGAAAGAGCCTGAGCGGCTTACTTCCTGCCTTGCGGATGGATCGTCTCGCCGCGCTTCAGCATTGCTACAAACGTCTCGATCTTCTTCTTGCGCCCGGCCTCGGTCTTCATGTTGTGGGTGCGGAAGGCGAGTGCGAAGCGGTTTTGCGCACTGAGTTTTTCAAGCATCGCCTTCGCGGCGGGTTCGGCGTCTATGGCTGCTTGCAAATCATCGGGGATCTTCATCTGCTTGCCGCTGCCATAGGCGCGCGCCCAGCGCCCGTCCGCCTTGGCCGCCTCGACCTGTTTGAGCCCATGCTCGGTCATGCGGCCCTCCTCGACCAGCCGCGCGACATTGTCGATGTTGATCAGGCTCCAGATGCTCTTCCGGCTGCGCGGCGTGTAGCGCTGCAGGAAACTCTTGTCGTCCAGCCCCTTGCGCACCGCGTCGATCCAGCCGAAGCACAGCAC